>RFHL01000169.1 GCA_003696875.1 Bacteroidota bacterium
GGCGAAAGAGGGCCAGAACTCAAGCACCTGGAGCCGCTGCTGGCGGTGCAGGCCCGTCTCTCGGTCATTCCCCGGCAGGATGAGTGCCTGATCGAGTATATTGAGAGCCGGGAAGGGCATCACCTCTTTGTGTATCCCTTTGAAGGGCGGGTCGTGCACGAGATTCTCGGGGCCCTGCTGGCCTGGCGCATCGCGCGGCTCACGCCGCTGAGTTTTTCCATCGCCATGAATGACTATGGCCTGGAGCTGCTCTGCGACCAGGAGATCCCGCTGGATGAGGCCCTGGAGGCGGGCCTTTTTTCGCCGGACAAACTGGATGAGGATTTGCATCACAGCCTGAACCAGACCGAGATGGGGGTGCGCAAATTCCGGGAGGTGGCCCGGGTGGCGGGGCTGGTGTTTCAGGGCTTTCCGGGGCGGCAGGCCCCCACCAAGCACCTGCATGCCTCCACCTCTCTGCTGTACCAGGTATTCCGGGACTACGACCCCGGCAACCTGCTGCTACAGCAGACAGAGCGGGAAGTCATTGACTATCAGATTGATATAGAGCGACTGCGCGCGGCCCTAACGCGCCTGCAGGGGCAGCATCTGCACGTGACCCGGCCGGGGCGTTTCACGCCCTTTGCCTTTCCCATCATGGTCGATCGCCTGCGCGAGCGCCTGAGCACCGAGAAACTCGCCGACCGCATCGGGCGGATGCAGGTACAGCTCAAAGGAAGATGAGGAAAGCCCTTCCCATTACCCATTTGCCCATTTGCCGACTTCCCCACTTCCCGACTCCCCCACTCCCCCACAAAAACCAACCGGAAATCCTGCCAAAAAGTAAGATTCCGGCCATTTTGGCTTTGATCTTATATATAAGAACTATATGTTTAGAAGGACACCATTCTCAAACATCTAAAAATGAATGAAATGAATGTAATCATTGCCCCAAAATCGACTTGGAATTTGTTCACACATTCATTAACTTTGTTCATCAAATTCTCAGGCTCCTCATCCTTTCCGGCCAGGATCTTCCGCTCCTAGATTTTCTCATTTTTTGAATATCTCCAAAGTTTGAACTACCCTCCTCCTACAAAGCCCAAGTCAATGGAAAAGCCGGAAGAATTGCGGGCGTTTTCGCGTCATCGCGCCGAAGCTTATGGCCCTCCCGGATCTCTGGAACACGCTGATTTTCAGTCAAAAGCCAAGACCTATCGCATTGGCCGTACCATCCGGGAGCTGCGCAAGGCCCAGAACATGACCCAAGCTCAGCTGGCCGAACGGATCGGAACCCAGAAGTCCTACATCAGCCGGATAGAGAAAGGAGCTGACCTTCAGCTGACCTCCCTTTTCAAGATCTTTGAGCATGGCCTGCAGACGCCTGTACACTTGATTGCAGGCGACCTGATCACCTGAGTTTCGCCATATTCCTGCGCAAACCTATGCACCCCGGCGAGGCTTCGCCGGGGTATTTGTCTTTTTACGAAAGCCAAAATATGCGTATTTTTTTCCTCAAGTAGTATGCATGCATAACACTTTTTGACTAATTCTCTTCTTAACCCTTTTCCCATGCATCATCCCAACTACTATCTCGCCTCCCAAAACCTGTGCCTCAGGCCAGAAAAGTCTATTACGCCTAACCAAACCCCTGTTCCCATGCCGCCTCTTGATTTACCACCACCCACCTTTAACCTATCTACATATGATTTTCGACATTTACCTGCATGCCGAAGTATGGGTCTATCATCAGACCTGTAGTCCTGCCGCCCGCCTGTGGATGGATTTCGCACTGGAAATGGTCTGCGCAGCGGATCGCTTACCCTTCAGGGACACCCGCGAGGTCAGTGGATTTCCAGACCTTTGGGAAACCGAAGTCTCCGGCCATCCCGATGAGCCTGTGCCTACCCAGATCCTGATCGGCTATCTCTGGCCTATGGACCGGAGCCAGATGTATGGGTTCCACTATGTGGGGATGTATCAACCCAGTCACCCCCAGGCCGCCGATGAGCGGCTGCGGGCCTGCAATCTGACCCAGGCACATCTTGACGGCCGCTTTTAGGCAATATGCCTGGCAATTAATGGCTGGTCGCTACCGGCGACCACTTCCGGCCTGCTTCTGTGTCTTACCGTATTTAGCAATCATCATGGCCTATACCGACAACCGCCGCCTCCACTCCTGGAATGACTATGCCTATCACCGCTATGGCCCCGTGGGGTCCATCCGGCGGGCACAGTTCCGGGCGCGGGCGCGCCGGTGGGCACGGAGAAGGCTACCACTGGCCCAGCGCTGGTATGCCGCGATACGCAGCCTGCTGCAGCCAGCACCGCCCCCGGCGGACCCCCGCCTAGGATGGACGGGCCATATCGAAGACATCCTGGAGGGAGACATCCTCCTTGTACATATCCGGGGACAGCGGTCCTATGCCTGGCAGCTTGATCCGGTCCCACCCCGACATGGCGCCAGGGTCATGGTCACAGGCGTGCATCATCATTATCTGGAGGTCATCATGGTGCCCTGAGCGCCTCGCTGCCCTACTCCATCACTTCCAGCGCTGAGGCCAGAAAGAATCCCCCCTGGCTCACAAAGCGCGTGCCGCGCGGATACGTCTCTGGCAGACGTACGGTCACCCAATCCCCAGAGGTTTCTCCCACCTCCACAGGAATTTTGATAAAGTGACTCCCGCTGGGTTCAGTGGCCTCCTGCACAAATACATAATCCGCACCGGGCTCACGCACCAGGGCACTGACCGGCAGTGCCGGCTGCGGCTGCGCCGCCCCCACAATTTCGGCCTCCACAAACATACCCGGCCACAGCTTGCGCCGGTCGGCATCTATGTGCCCGTGCACATGCACGTAGCGGTCAGTATTGTCCAGACTACGGCCCACCAGAAAGACTTCCCCCACCGCAACTTCAGACCCCAGGCTGGGAACCCGGTAGCGAATTTCCTGCCCCTTTTGCACCCCGACGATGTCCCGCTCAAATACCTGCAACTCCAGATGGAGGTGAGAAGGATCTATCATTTCAAAAAGGATCATATCGGGACTTACTTGCTGCCCCAGACGGATTGGCACGTTGGCGAGAAACCCAGAGATAGGCGCCACAATCCGCATACGGCTGCGAAAGGTTCCTGCGGCGGCTTCTTCAGGATCAAAGCCGAGGACTTTCAAGGTCTCGGCCAGGCCGGCGACTCTGGCCTTGGCTCCTTCGTAGGCCGCCTTGGCCGCGCTGCGTTGTTTGGTGGCATTGATGCTGTCGGCGGCGAGCGCCGCCTGGCGCTCGTACTCCTCCTGGAGGAAAGGCAACTCGCTTACGGCCTCGGCATATTGTTGCTGAATCTCGATATAAGCCGGGTTTTCCAGCACTGTCAACGTCTCACCCTTGCGCACCGGGGTCCCGATGATCCCCTTGATCTCGCGCACAATCCCCCCCATAGGTGCACTGACCGCTGCCTGATACTGCGGCGGGAGGCCCAGGATACCCGTGGCCGAAATGGTCCGCCCCAGGGAGAGTTGGTGAAGGGTATCAGTTTGCAACTTGATCTCGGCCATCTGGGCCGGGCTGAGGGTGATCTCATCGGGCAGCAGGCTGCCCACCTCCCCGGTCTCCGGCGCGGTCTCGGCCGGCTTCGGGCTGGAACAGGCGAAAAGCAGGACACAGGCAAGACCGAGGATGGTGCCTGTCGGGAGGTATTTGGTCAACTGATTCATCTTGGCAAATAGAAGAGTATACATGGAGCGAAAGGGTACAAAATCCGGAGAAGGGAACAGTTTTTCAGGCATTTAACCAGTTAGGGCTGCAGATACTGCAGGGAAATCACCGTTTGGTTGTAGAGATGCAACTGGTCCAGCCAGTTGCGGCGAATGGACTGGGCGGTCTCCAGGCTCTGGAGATAGGCCAGGTAATCGGCCTCGCCCTGCCGGTAGGCGGCCTCGGCCATGGTCACCATCTCGGTGGCCATGGGCAATGCCTGCGCCTCGTAGTAGCGCAGTGCCTCGTCATAGCGGCGTAGCTGGGCTTGCAACTGGGCCTGCGTCGTCTCCAGGCGAAAGCGGTAGTCCTCGGCCACCTGCTGGGTGCGGGCTACCTCCAGGCGGCTGCTCGCCACCTGTGCCCGCTGGGCGTTGGGCCAGAGGGGCACATTGAGGCCCACCTGATAACCCGGGAAGTTCCGGGCATTTTCGCCTTGTCCAAACCCATAGAAATACTCAAACTGGAGCGCTGGCAGCCAACCGGCCCGGGCCACGCGCACCTCCTGCTGGGCTTGGTCGCCCAGGGCGCCCAGGCGCAAGAGGGTGGGATGTTCGCCCAGAGGCGTCAGCAGCGGGCTCATCCGGCTTAGCAGCGAATCGGCGACCTCCAGCGGCCCCTCCAGCTGCAGCCACTGCCGCAGTTGGGCGTAGGCTGCCTCCAGGTCCACCTGGGCCTGCCGACGCTGCATGGCCACCTCCTCCCGGCGAGCCCGGGCGGTGAGCAGGGCAAGCTTGCTACTTTCGCCTACTTGCAGGCGCCGCTGGGCGATGGCTTCCAGACCCCCAAAGCGCCGGTCCAGCTCAGCCCACTCGCGCAAGCGATGGCGGGCATAAACCACGTCCAGGTAAGCCACCGCTACGGCCCGCTGCAGGCCAAAGGCCTGCTCAGCCTGCGAGGCTTCGACCACGCGGGTATTCGCCCGCAAGGCATCGCCTTGCCGCTGGTACAGCCAGGGCAGGGCCACGGCCTGCTGTACGCCCCAGACACTTAGCGGGCGATCGTTGGGCGCGAGGTTGTTCTGGTCGATGCCCTGGTAAAAGTTCGTGGCGGGCAGGTTCCAGGCCCCGCCTTCGCGGGCCTGGGCGGCCGCCACGGCGGTGCGCCCCGCCTGCATCATGCGGTTGTTTTCCAGCGCCACCGCCTGGGCCTCACTCAGGGTGAGTCGCATGGGCTCAGGTCCCTGCGCCCGGGAAAGTCCCGGCCAGAGGAGCCCTCCTATCAGCAGGATCCCCAGCAAACCGGATGAGAAAGGCCGTCGCGCTTGGGTTGCCCGCCCTTCAAAGAGGGTGTAAAGCACCGGCAACACGATGAGGGTCAGCATGGTAGCGGTCACCAGACCTCCGATGACGACGGTAGCCAGGGGCCGCTGTACCTCGGCCCCGGAAGAGGTCGAGAGGGCCATGGGGAAGAAGCCCAGGGCCGCGGCAGCGGCAGTCAGTAGGACCGGTCGCAGCCGGTCGCGGGTGCCTGTGATCACGCGCCGGAAGGTTTCGGTTGCCCCTTCTTCCTTTAGCTCGTTGAAATGGCTGATGAGGACGATCCCGTTCAGTACGGCAATCCCGAAGAGGGCGATAAAGCCCACCCCCGCCGAGATGCTGAAGGGCAGGTCCCGCAGCCAAAGCAGCAAGACCCCCCCGATGGCGGAAAGCGGGATGGCAGAGTAGACCATCAGGGCTTGTTTGAAGGATTCGAAGGTAAAGTGCAGGAGGATCAGGATGAGCACCAGGGCGATGGGAACGGCGATGGCCAGGCGGCCCTTGGCCGCTTGCAGGTTTTCAAACTGGCCCCCATAGTCGAGGTAGTAGCCTTCGGGCAGGCTCAGCTCCTGGTTGAGAATGCCCTGAATCTCCTCGACCATGGACTGGAGGTCGCGGTTGCGGACGTTGATGCCGACGACGATCCGGCGACGGGTGTCGTCGCGGGAGATCTGGGCGGGCCCATACTCGAAGTCGATGTCCGCGACCTCGCGCAGGGGAATGGTGCGGCCGTCGGCCACGCGCACCCGCAGGTTGCGAATGTCGTCCAGCTCTTGCCGCCGGTCCGCCGCCAGGCGGACCACCAGATCAAAGCGGCGCTCGCCTTCGAAGACCACGCCGGCGGCAGAGCCGGCAAAGCCCGTCTCTATCAGCTGGTTGAGCTCGGCGATGTCGATGCCATACTTGGCAATCAGCTCCCGGTCGTAGGTCACCGTCATCTGCGGCAAGCCGGCAATTTGCTCGACACTGATGTCGGCGGCCCCTTCTACATGGCTGATCAGGCGGCGAATCTCATTGGCCTTGACAAAGAGGGTATCCAGGTCCTCCCCAAAGACCTTGATGGCCAGGTCGGCCCGTACCCCGGTGATCAGCTCATTGAAGCGCATCTCAATAGGCTGGGTAAACTCGTAGGCCATGCCGGGAATCACTTCCAGGCTCTCCTTGATCTGGTTGGTCAATTCCTCCTTGCTCTCGGCGCGGACCCATTCGGAGCGTGGCCGCAGCCGCACGATGATGTCTGACATCTCCATGGACATGGGATCGGTGGGCACCTCGGCCGCCCCGATGCGGGACACGACCTGATCCACTTCGGTAAATTCCTCCAGCAGAATCTGCTCGATACGGGTATTCAGCGCCACTGTCTGAGCCAGGGAGGTGCCCGGCTTGAGGATGGGCTGGATGACGAGGTCACCCTCGTCCAGGGTCGGAACAAATTCGCCTCCCATCCGCAGAAAGAGCGCCACCGCCCCGACCAGCATGAGGCCCGCCAGGGTAAGGGTGGCATAGCGAAAGCGCAGGGCCAGCAGCAGGACAGGGGTGTACAGCTGCTCGATCCCGGCGACCAGGCGGTCGGAGAAGCGCAAGATCCAGGAATCGGGGCGGGGGGCTTTGAGGAATAGCGCCGACATCACCGGCACATAGGTCAGACAGAGAATCATGGCGCCCAGCAGCGCAAAGCTGAAGGACATGGCCATTGGCCGGAACATTTTTCCCTCCACTCCTGACAGCGAAAGGATGGGGATAAAAACGATGAAGATGATCACCTGCCCAAAAATGGCGGCCCGCATCATGCGGCTGGAGCTCTCATACACCAGCTGATCCTGGGCCTCGGCCCGGTCGGGTCGGGAGAGCTCGCCCCACTGCCGGTAGCGATGGGTGAGCTGGTGCACCACAAACTCGACGATGATCACCGCCCCATCGATGATGATGCCGAAGTCGATGGCTCCCAGGCTCATCAGGTTGGCGGAAATGCCAAAGAGGTTCATCATGGAAATGCCGAAGAGCAGCGAGAGCGGGATCACCGAGGCCACCACCAGACCCGAGCGCAGGTTTCCGAGCAAGAGTACCACCACAAAAATCACGATCAAGGCCCCGAGGATGAGGTTCTCCTCTACGGTGGCGGTGGTTTTCTCGATCAGCTCGGTCCGCTCCAGAAAGGGGTTTATGTAGATCCCCTCGGGCAGCGTAGGCTGCACCTGCGCGACCCGTTCCTTGACGGCTTCGATTACTTCGCTGGAATTGGCGCCTTTGAGCATCATCACCTGGCCGAGCACCTTCTCGCCCTGCCCATTGCCGGTAATGGCCCCAAAACGGGTAGCATTGCCCATGACGACCTCTCCCAGATCGCGGACCAGGATAGGCCGGCCGCCGATTCGCTTCACCACCACCTGCTCGATCTCTTCGCGGGAACGGATTTGTCCTTCGCCCCGCACAAAATAGCTCTGTGGTCCCCGCTCAATATAGCCGCCGCCGGCCACACTGTTGTTACGGGACAAAGCCGCATGCACCTCGGAGAGACTCACGTCCAGGGTCCGCAGCCGGTCGGGATCGATGGCGACCTCATACTGCTTGAGAAAGCCTCCCCAGGTATTGACCTCGACCACGCCGGGGATGCCCGAGAGCTGCCGCTTGACGATCCAGTCCTGGATCGTGCGCAGGTCCTGAGCGGTATAGCGGTCTTCGTAGCCAGGCTTGGTGTCGAGGGTGTATTGATAGATCTCGCCCAGCCCGGTACTGACCGGCCCCATAAATGGCCGCCCAAAGGCAGCGGGGATATTGTCCTCTGCCTCCTTGAGCTTCTCGGCGATCAGCTGCCGGGGCAGATAGGTGCCCATATTTTCGTCAAACACCACCGTCACCACCGACAGGCCAAATTTGGAGACAGAGCGAATCTCCTGTACACCCGGAAGGTTGGCCATGGCAAGCTCGACGGGATAGGTAATAAAGCGCTCCACATCTTCGGTGGACAGGTTTCGCGAGGTGGTGATGACCTGCACCTGGTTGTTGGTTACATCCGGTACGGCTCCCACCGGGATCTGACTCAGGGAGTAGATGCCCCAGCCAATCCAGGCCGCGATGCCCAGCAGCACCATGAGCTTGTTCTGGATGGAGGCAGCAATAAGTTTGTCAATCATGAGGGATCAAAATAAAGGGCGCCCCGGAGGGGGGCGGAAAGATTAGGCGTTGGAAAGGGGGAGGCTAGAAGCCTCCCCGGCAGGAAACAATAGGGAAAAGCAGGTCAACTCATGCTGGCTCACCACCTGCAGCCCGTAGCCATTCAGCTTGGCCAGTCGCTGTACGATGGAGAGCCCCAGGCCATCGCCGGGCACTTTGGCATCGCGGGCATGCTGCCCGCGGAAAAAGCGATCAAAAAGATGGGGCTGCTCCTCGGCCGGGATCTGAGGGCCGGGGTTGCAGACATGCAGCCGGACGCCCGCCGCCTCCGCCACAATCCGCACCGTCACCTGGGTTCCGGCCGGGGCGTATTTACGGGCATTGCCCAGGAGGTTTTCCAGGATCATCTCGATGTGATAAGGGTCTCCATACACCTCGTAGGGCCGCTCGGCCTCCACCTGCAGCCGGGTATCCCCCACCGGTCCCAGACGGCGCCAGACCATCTCGACAGATTCCAGCAAGGGGACCACCTGCCGCTGGGGCACCGATTCTTCTGCCTCGTAGCGGGTAAGCAACAGCAATTGGTCCACCATATGCACCATGCGGTTGATCTGATGGATCACCTGACCGACCTTGGCCACGTAGACTTCCGGATCGCGCGGATGCCGCACCAGTACCTCCAGGGTGCCCTTGATGACCGTCAGCGGGGTCCGCAGCTGATGCGAAGCATCAGCCGTAAAGCGTTTTTCCCGGATCAATGCCTGCTCCAGGCGATCCAGCAGCTCATTGAGGGTCAGCGATAGCGCGTGCAACTCATCCTGACGGGACGGCATTGGCATGCGGGTGGCGAGGTTTTCGCGGGTGATCTGCCGGGCGGTGGCAATCAGTTCGTGGATGGGGGCAATGCTTTGCCCCGCCGTGAGGCGGGCCACCCAGAAGAGGACGCTCACCACCAGGGGGAAAGCCAGCGCCAGAATCCGGCGCAGGTTGGTCAGGGCCGCCGCCGATTCCTGCAGGGGAATGGCAATGCTCAAATAACCCCGGGGCTGGCCCGCGGCGTCGGCCACCGGCCGCTGAATCTGCCGCACCGGCGCACCAGCCAGGGTAGCGTCAAAAACTGCCACCTCCGACAGGCCCGGATGCACCAGCAGGGCATCCTGTTGCAGGTTGACCGACTTGCGGATGACCCGCCCCTCCAGGTCACTTACCTGCATGAAGACCGGGTTGACCTCCACCTTCTGGTGGTGGCGCTCGGCCCATTCCTCCTCATCCTGAATGTACAAGCCCGAGGGACGCGCCCCCACCGAGGACATCATGTCCTTGACCTCCGTCTCCAGATCCTGGCTCAGGTGCCGGTAGACGGTGTGGTGGACAATGCCGTACAGGATCAGGAACACCAGCCCGATCAGCAGGGCGGTCGCCCCGCTGTAGTAGAGCGCAATCCTATTCTGGAAACTCAATCTCATGCTGGATCACTCACGATGTACCCCACCCCCCGCAGTGTGCGGATATATGTCCGGCCGTCGGGATGCTGGAGTTTTTTGCGCAAAAAGTTGATGTAGACGTCGATGACCGAGGTATCGGCATCAAAATGCATGTCCCAGACATGCTCGATGATCTGAGTGCGGCGGCACACCCGGCCCTTGTTCCGGATCAGGTATTCCAGCAAGGCAAATTCCTTGGGAGTCAGCAGAATCTCCTCCTCTCCCCGCAGGACACGATGCAAGTCGGTATCCAGGACCAGATCGTCCAGCGTAAAGCGGTGATGCACCTCCGCCTGCGGCCGCATCTGCACCCGGATGCGCTCCAGCAATTCCTCAAAGGCAAATGGTTTTTTGAGGTAATCGTTGGCGCCGGCACGAAGGCCCTGTACCGTATCGCCCACCGTATCGCGAGCCGTAAGGAAAATAATGGGCGCTTCCATCCCCTTGGCCCGCCAGCGCTGACACACCTCCAGGCCACTAAGGCCTGGCAGCATCCAGTCCAGCAGGATCACATCGTAGGTTTCCACCAGGCCCATCTCCAGGGCCTGTGGGCCGTCCTCGGCGACATCGACCGCAAAGGACTCCTCTTCCAGGCCTTCCTTCAGGAAGGCCGAGATGCCGGGTTCGTCTTCTACAATCAGGATGCGCATAAGTTGAGTGATGGCATATTAGCACTGGAAACCGAATGGTCCAATGCCCTTTGTCACTCCAAAGCTACCACCGGGTATCTTTAGCCAAGCTTAAGCCTACCTTAAAAATGGCTTAAAGGGGCCCGGGAGGGGCAAGCCCTGGCCTGACAATCCCGAGGAACCTATATTTGGCCGCATATTCAAAGACCTGCTGTTCCGGGCGCTCGCCCAGCGTAAGGAAAAACGCCTCTTTCCCCGCCCGCCGGTGCTGATCGGCGGGGCGCCCCGCTCCGGCACCACCTGGTTGCTCGCCATCCTCGCGGCCCATCCGCACCTCTGGGCGGTGCCCCACGAGACCAATGCCTTCCGGACCTGGCGCGGGGGCATCCCCGGCAAGCGCTACCGCATCTACAAGGAGTTGTGGCGGGCCCGGGTCCCGGAAACAGCCCACCGCTGGTGCGAAAAGACGCCCTGCCACGTACGCTTCCTGCCCCAGATCGACGCCTATTTCGCGGGGGAATTCCGTTTCATCCACATCATCCGTGACGGCCGGGATGTGATCACCTCCCACCTGCCAGGGCAGGCCGATCGCTACTTTGTGTCCCCCGCTCAGTGGGTGCAGGACGTCCAGGCCGGGCTGCTAGCCTACACCGGCCGAGGGCCGGTCTTGCACCTGAAGTACGAGGAGCTCGTCACCGACCATGCGGCCAGCCTACGCCGGATCTGCGATTTTCTGGACGAGCCGCTGCTGCCCGAGTTTGAGCAGTGGTACCTACATTCGCCCAAGCGCAACGACAAAGCCTGGGAAGGTGGTCTCCAGGAAAAATACGCCAGCTCCATCGGCCGCGGGCAACAGCCTGCACATCAGGCCCGCCTCACCGAGGCGATGGCCGAGCCGGGTTTCGCCGACCTGCTCCAAAAGTTGGGCTATGCAGGCTAAGTGTCAGAACAGCCGCTGATACCAGCGGCGGCGCTTTTTGGGGTTGAGCGGCGCGCTCAGGGTCGCTTCCCGGGAAGCCGCGACCGCGGCGATTTGTGCCGCCACCGGCTGGCCCTCCACCTGCGCAAAGACCGACTCGATGAGGCGGTTGATGGCCTGCCCATGGCCAAACCAGTGGTAAAAACAGCCTTCGCCCGCCAGGATGTCGCCGTTTTGGCCCAGCACCAGATTGAAGGCCACCTGCTCAGCAATGTGCTTGGGGTAATGGTGGTAGAGGTAATCACAGACGGCGAGCACCTGCTCCAGCAGATGCCCCTTTCCCGCTGGGATGCCCACGATGCCGGCATTCCACAAGGCCAGGTCGTCGGGGACGATGAGCGGGCCGGCAGGGGTGGGAATCTGGGGATGCTGGCGAAAGAAGCGCCGGTATTTCCGCCCCAAAGGGCTCTGCGGCTGATCCAGGTGCTCTTCGATTTGGTTGAGGAGAAAATGCCCGTTCTGCAGCTGCGCCAGCAGCGGCAACGGATCGGCGTACACCAGGTTGTCGCTGTCTACCAGCAGCGCCGCCCCTTCGTACTGATCCATCACCGTCTTGAGGGCCATGATCTTCATGCGGTGCACAAAGTCATCCGGCCCCCGAAAGGCCGCAATGCGGGCCGCATCCATCGGTTCGATCTCCGCCCCCAGGTCGACAAACCACTCGGGCGCATCGGTAAATACCGTCAACCGATAGTCCGCCCCAAAGGGCGGCAGGTAGGCCATGAGCGAGAGGATGGAGTAGCGCGCCTGTCGTAAAAAGCGGGGATCGGTATGGGCGAGATAGATAACGTGGAGCATGGGAAATCAATCGGGAGAATGCTCGCCAATAACGGGAGAAATGGAGCCGGGCGCAACTGTGCACCTGACAGTCATCCCCCATCAGCCATATCCTCCCTGCATGTCTTCACCCTCCTTGTCACAGGCTCGGAAATATCCCATACAAAAACACAAACAACCCCACGCCCCACAGCAGCGACACCGCCAGCCCGATCAGCAGCGGGGAGCTCAGCTTCCAGCGGTGGAGCCCCAGCAGGAAAAAAGGCGGAAAAAACAGCAGGTATACAAACAGAGCCACGATCGGCACCAGCCCCTTGGTCGCCCGGGTCAGGCCCTGCATAAAAGTCTTGGCCTCGCCCCGGAGGACGGCACGCACCGCCCGTTCGGCAAACAAGCCCCCCAGTCCCCATACCATCGCCACAAACCAGAAGGGCGAGAGCTGCACCATCTCTGTTTCGGAAAAATCATCGAAGTGCAGCACGTAGATGTAAAAAGCCCCGGCCAGGCCGGCAACAAGGAGGACCCCATAAAACCACCGCAAGGAACGAAAATAGCCTGCATCGGCCCCGGCATCCGGGGCCGGGCTGCCCCGCCGCTCCAGCGGCGTGAGGTGTAGCAGATAATTGTCGCAGTAGGAACAGCGCTCCTGCTTGGGAGCGACCGAGGCCCCACAGCTGGGGCATTGGTGTATGGTGATCAGGGCCATAAGGGAGCAGATAAGGCAAGCCCATGATAGGCAAAATTCGGCAAAGACGCCTTCTCTATCCTGGTTTTCGTGCAGGGCGCGGTCGCGACCACGGCGATGGCTGCCCCGCCAATTTGTGTCGCATCCGCCTGAAAAAGCCCTGCCCCGCCTTTCCCTATGCTAAAAAAGGCAGTAAATTGACGCCATAAATATGTGCCAATGCCCACCCCCTACC
>RFHL01000170.1 GCA_003696875.1 Bacteroidota bacterium
CTCGACGTAGGCCGCCATGTCGCTGCGCTGGTAGCCGAGTGCGAGCTCGAAGGCCGAGGCGTTGAGGGCGTGCCAGCCGGCCAGGGTGATGAACTGGAACTTATAGCCCATTTCATTCAGCTCCTCGCGGAAGGTCTTCATCTCCTCGTCGCTCAGGTTGGCCTGCCAGTTAAAGGAAGGCGAGCAGTTGTAGGCCAGCAGCACGTCGGGATATGCCTTTTTGATCGCCTCGGCAAAGGCCCGGGCCTGCGCCAGGTTGGGCTTGGAGGTCTCCATCCACAGCATGTCGGCATAGGGGGCATAGGCCAGCCCGCGGGCGATGCACGCATCGAGGCCGTTGCGGGTGTAGTAATAGCCTTCATGAGAGCGCTCACCGGTCAGGAAGGGCTTGTCATAGTCGTCGATGTCAGATGTAATCAGCGTGGCAGCATCGGCATCGGTGCGGGCAATGATCACCGTGGGGACCCCCATCACATCGGCCGCAAGGCGCGCGGCCACCAGCTTGTTGACGGCTTCGGAGGTGGGCACCAGAACCTTGCCGCCCAGGTGGCCGCATTTCTTGGCCGAGGAGAGCTGGTCTTCAAAGTGCACGCCGGCGGCGCCGGCCATGATCATGTGCTTCATCAGCTCAAAGGCATTCAGGTTGCCCCCAAAGCCGGCCTCGGCATCGGCGATGATGGGCACCATCCAGTCCTTGTCGGTCTTTCCTTCCAGCCAGTGAATCTGGTCGGTGCGCATCAGCGAGTTGTTGATGCGGCGCACGAGCGAGGGCACCGCGTCTACCGGGTAGAGCGACTGGTCGGGATACATGGTCTCGGCGGTATTGGCGTCGCCGGCGACCTGCCAACCCGAGCAGTAGATGGCCTTCAGCCCGGCTTCGACCTCTTGCACGGCCTGGTTGCCGGTCATCGCGCCGAGCCCGCAGACGGGATCAGCCTCATGCAGGGCGGCCCAGAGTTTTTCGGCACCTTGCTTGGCCAGGCTGTATTCGATCTGCACCGAGCCCCGCAGGTTGATAACCTGCTCGGCGGTGTAGGGGCGCTTCACGCCTTTCCAGCGGGGGTTGGAGATCCACTCGGTGATGAGGGCGTCGATGTGCTGCTGCTTTGTCATAGGAATGTCAGAGTTTGGGAGAGATGGGAGATAGGAGAATGAATGGAGTATGGGCTAGGGGAGGGAAATCCCGGGGATCAGTCGAGGTGCCGGTAAGCTTCCAGGGTGAGAAATTCGGCCAGTTCGTCCTGGGTGACCAGCTGATCAAAGAGATCTGCCGCCAGCGGGAAGCGACCCGCTTCGAAGGCTGTGTCACCGAGTTCGGCTTTCATCCGGTCCAGCTGGTCGGCAAATATGTCCCGGTACAGGTCCAGGCTCAGCTTGCGGCCATCATCGAGGGCGGCCTCATCGTGGTGCAGCCATTGCCACACCTGCGTGCGGGAGATCTCGGCCGTGGCGGCATCTTCCATCAGATGGTAGATCGGCACGCAACCATGGCCACAGAGCCAGGAGGCCAGGTAGCGGATGCCTACGTCGATGTTGGTGCGCAAGCCCGCTTCGGTGATGCTGCCGGCAAGCGGCGCAATCAGGTCGGTGGCCGTCACCTTGACATCTTCGCGCAGCTTGTGCAGCTGGTTGGGGCCGGGCATGTAGCGGTCGAATTGCTCCAGGGCCACCGGCACCAGGCCGGGATGCGCCACCCAGGTGCCGTCATGGCCGGCCTGGGCTTCGCGCTTTTTGTCGGCGGCCACCTTAGCCAGAGCCTGTGCGTTGGCTTCGGGATCGGATTTGATCGGAATCTGGGCTGCCATGCCGCCCATGGCATGGGCCCCACGGCGGTGGCAGGTCTTGATGACCAGAGAGGAATAGGCTTCCATGAAGGGCGCCGTCATCGTAACCTGGGCCCGGTCGGGCATCAGGTATTCGGGGCGGTGGCCCAGGCACTTGATAAAGGAGAAAATGTAGTCCCAGCGGCCGCAGTTGAGGCCGGCGGAGTGGTCGCGCAATTCGTACAGAATCTCGTCCAGCTCAAAAGAGGCCAGAATGGTCTCAATCAGCACCGTGGCCTTGATGGTCCCCATCGGCAGGCCCACCCAGCTCTGGGCAAAGAGGAAGACATCGTTCCACAGGCGGGCTTCCAGGTGGCTCTCCAGCTTGGGCAGGTAAAAGTACGGCCCTGAGCCCCGCGATATCAGGTTGATGGCATTGTGAAAAAAGAAGAGGCCAAAGTCGAAGAGCGAACCGCTCATGGGGGCGCCATCGACATAGAGGTGTTTCTCCTCCAGATGCCAGCCGCGGGGCCGCACCATCAGGGTGGCGGTGTTCGGATTCAGCTGGTAAAACTTCCCCTTGACCGGATCTTCGTAGGTCAGCGTACGGTTGACGGCCTCGCGCAGGTTGACCTGCCCGTCGAGGCAATTGCCCCAGGAAGGGGCATTGGCGTCCTCGAAGTCGGCCATGAATACCTTGGCACCGGAGTTCAAGGCATTGATAATCATCTTTCTATCGACCGGGCCGGTGATTTCCACCCGGCGGTCCTGTAGGTCGGCGGGAACCGGGGCTACCTTCCAGTCGCTCTCGCGGATGCAGCGGGTTTCGGGTAGGAAAGTGGGCAGTTCGCCCGCCTGCAGGCGAGCCTTGCGGCTGGCCCGGGCCTCGAGCAGGGCGAGGCGGCGGGCATTGAAGCGGCGCTGCAGCGCCACGATAAAGGCGAGGGCATCGGCGCTGAGGATCTCTGCCTGTGCGGGCGACAGCCCGCCGCGGAGATCCACGCCGGTAGGCGTAGAAGTGAGTGTGGTGTTCATGAAGGGAATGATTTGGAAGACTCTGTAGCAAAGGTAGGTAAAGCGAATTAGATTTGCAAGCGAAAATTCGCTAAAAGCCTTTTTTCGTCATTTTCGGATGCTTCGCCAGTTGTTTTGGGCCCCTGAGCGGGGATTCATTCTCCCTTTTCGGGATAAATGCGTAGCTTGCATTAAGTAACGCGAGAAAAATAACTTCCCGATTTTGCGCCGAGACCTTGTGCGCAGACAAGGAAGAAAAACCGAGCTTGGCAGGCCAAGTGAGGCTTTTGCTGACGCCGTATGCGGGCAAGGGATCAAGCCAAAAGCGGACTTTATTTTTTGAGCGTTACTAAGGCTTCTTTTTCACCGTTACGCCGCCAATCTTTTTGCTTCGCCTCTTGCCAGAGTCCCTCAAAAGGGCTGGCCATCGGATCTCGTCTCGCTTCTCGCCTCTCAAACATGCTTGTCAACAAACAAAACATCCGGCTCATCTTCGGGCTCAAACTGAAGCAACTGCGACAGCAGCGCGGCCTTTCTTTTGCCGAGTTGAGCAAGGCGGCCGGGCTTTCGGTCTCCTATCTCAATGAGATTGAGAAGGGAAAGAAGTATCCCAAAGCCGAGAAAATCATCGCGCTGGCCTCGGCGCTGGATGTGAGTTACGACCAGCTCGTTTCGCTCAAGCTGAGCCGCAAGCTCGCCCCGGTGGCCGACCTCTTGCACTCGGGCATCCTCGACAGCCTGCCCCTTGAGCTCTTTGGCCTGGAGGCCAGTACCTTGCTGGACATCATTTCCTCGGCCCCCACCCAGGTCAATGCCTTCATCAGTACCCTGGTCAAAATCGCCCGCAGCTACGAGCTCACGCAGGAAAACTTCTATTTCGCCGCCTTGCGCTCCTATCAGGAGATGCACGACAACTACTTTGAGGATCTGGAAGCCGAGGTGGAAACCTTTGTGGAAGAACAGAGCAGCCAGGGGGCCAATCTGCGGCCGGCCGTCCTGATGACCGTACTCCACAAAACCTACGGCTACACCATCAACCGCGAGGCGCTGCAGGAGCAGCCGGAGCTCAGGCGCTTTCGCTCGGTCTTTTCTCCCAAAGACAAAGTGCTCTATATCAACGATTCCCTCACTGACATGCAGCAGGCCTTCCTGCTGGGCAAGGAGATCGCCTTTAACCGCCTTTCCCTCACCGAGCGGCCCTATACCTCGACGATCTTTCACGTCAACAGCTTCGAGGAGGTGCTCAGCAATTTCAAGGCCTCCTACTTTTCAGTGGCCCTGCTCATGAACCGGCATCATTTTCTCAAGGACCTCACCACCTTCTTTGACCGGCCGGAATGGGACCCGGAGGCCTTCCTGGCCCTGATGGATAAATATCGAGCCACCCCGGAGATGTTCCTGCATCGCCTCACCAACCTGCTGCCCAAGTACTTCGGGATCGACCACTTCTTCTTCCTGCGCTTTCAGGATCAGCTCGATCGCGAGGATATGTATGTGCACATCACCAAGGAACTGCACCTCTCCCGCCTGCACAATCCCCACCGCAACGACCTGAACCAGCACTACTGTCGCCGCTGGGTGTCGGTGCGGGTCCTGAGCGACCTCCGGGCCCAGTCACCCGCCAGCAAACTGCTGGTCGACATCCAGCGGTCTCACTATACCGGCACCAAAAACGAGTACCTCTGCATCACCATCGCCCGCCCCAACACCCCCACCCCTCACGCCAATGTGAGCGTGACGTTGGGCATACAGGTCGATGCCGCCTCCCGGCGGCGCATTCGTTTTCTGGAGCATCCGGATATCCCCTTGCGCGAGGTCGGCGAGACCTGCGAACGCTGCCCCCTCATCGATTGTGAGGCCCGCGTCGCCCCCCCCAGCGTCGTGGACCGGCAGCAAGAAGACGACGCCATCCGCACCCACCTGGAGGCGCTGATCAGGAAGTAGACTGGATGTACTGAGCCTATATCAGGCTCGCAGCCGCGATAAGCGGCGGTCTCCTGTCTCGGCTCCCATCGTCTCTACGGCATTTCCCGCGCATTGGCCTGATACATACAGGGATACACCTCGGGAAAGTAGACAAAATTGTCGATCAGGATGTTGCCGGAGTAGGTGGCCTCGGTGGTGTAGTAGGCCTCCAGAATCAGGTAGGAATAGCTGCTCTGCTCGGGCCAGAGGACGATGTCATAGGTACGCCAGTCAGCGTGAAAGATGGGGCCTGACTCCCAGAGGAGTTCCTCTTGGCTGCACGGGCCACTGCCCCCCCAGATGCGCAGGCTGGCCTCCCCGGTGAAAAAAACCGAGCCGGCAAAGAAGGTCTCTGAGCGGGCCAGGTCGAGGGTGTATTTATAGCAGATCCCTTTTTCGAGAGGATGCTCCAGTTTCTGCTGGACGATCTCCCAGCGGTTGCGAAAGGGGACATTGTCCCCGCGGCAGATC
The DNA here is from genome assembly GCA_003696875.1 of Bacteroidota bacterium. Lineage (GTDB taxonomy): Bacteria > Bacteroidota > Bacteroidia > J057 > J057 > RFHL01. Next base: position 5,214 of record RFHL01000170.1, read on the forward strand.
AGGCTCAGATAAGACAGCCCGGCCGAGGGGGCCGTGGAGACCTGCCAGGACCCGGGTTGGGTATCGGGGGTACTGCCTTGCCCACAGGGTTCCCAGGCGGGCGGGACCACCGAGGGGCCGCGCATGCCCTCAAAGGAAGGGTTGACCAGAGCCTGTGCGGGCAGCAGGCGCGAGAGCGCGATCAGAAACAAAGCCAGGATGCTGAGGCGAAACAGAATGCGCATATCGGTCAATATTTTGGGCTGGGAGCGATCACATTCGCTCCAGGCGGAAAGTCTTGAGCTTGCGGTCCTGTCCCATCACCCCGAGCACATAAGTGCCGGGCTCCAGGTCGCGGGGCGGGGAGAGTTCCTGCCGATGGGTGCCGATGCCCGCGTCAAATTCGTCTACCCAGAGCGGGGCGCCAGAGGCGGAGTAAAGGGTGACGGTGAGGTGGTCGGGCTTGTCGGTACTAAACTGGATGGAAAAGGACTTGTTGAAGATCTCCGGGCTCACGCCCTGTACTTCCAGCCCTTTCATATTCGGATTGAAATCCAGGTAAATCAGGTCCGAGTAGGAGAAGTCGCCATTGTTGTTGACCTGCTTGACCCGGTAATACGAGCTACCCTCCAGGGGGTGAGGATCGGTAAAGGTGTAGCGCAGCATCTCCTCGCTATGGTCTCCGCCGCCCATGCGGCCCAGGGTTTCGTAGTGCATCCCTTGCGGGCTGCGTTCGATGCTAAAGTAGTCGTTGTCGTACTCCTGGGAGGTGGCAAACTCCACCAGGACCAGGCTGCCAGCCCGCTCGCGGGCCGAGAGGTAGTCGAAGGTAACCGGCCAGGGGGCCGCCACATCTTCCGGTTCCCCGAGCATGACCATGCTGCCGGGGCGCATTTGGTTGACCCGTTCGAGTCCCATCCAGACCTGCTTGGTGTCAGGATCCAGGATCGGAGCCGGGCCGTCTTCCCCGGTCATAAAGCCCCGGATACCGTGGGCGGCGGTTTGCAGGGTCGGCATACTGTCGACCGATGCGTTGCCGTAGTAGAGATATATCAGGGTCGGTCGCCCCAGATGCAGGGTGTCCAGGCTGATCCAGACTTCGATTTCGCCCGCGCGGGGGTTGTAAGATTCTATGCGATGAAAGAGCGGGGTGGCCCCATCGGCCCGAGAAAAGCGCAGGTCATAGCCCATTTCTTGCCGGACCTTACCCCCATAGGCGGTAGTCTTGAGGTCGTCATGGCGCAGGGTGAGGAGGAGAGGGAAGTTAAGCAGGGTGCCTGAGCCCGCAAAGACGGTCGTATCGGTGACGACAGGCATGCGCCATTCGTAGCCTGCCATACGCCCTTCCCCGGCCCGGTCATACAGGGTAAGGACCGCCAGAAAAGCGCAGAGGGCTACGCCTGAGACAGTATACAGGACCCGTTTGGTGGAAAGCCGGGTGGTCGTCTTGGATTGATTTGCCATGTTCAGTTGCGGCATAATGTCGGGCAGTTTAGGCGGTATGCACCTTACAATCATAGCCCCCACCGGGGGCTTTTCATATCCGATTAGGATGCAAACATTACACATATTAAAAAGTACAGGGGACAGGTAAAGTGCGGTGTGAAGGTGGCCGGTTTGGCCTGGCTCTTCTACCCCTTTGGAGCTGTGGCTGTTTTGATATGTCAAATCTGATGCGTATCATGTAATTGCCTTTCGATACCCGAACCACTGCCCTGGCTTTGCCAGGGGACTTTTATGTGTGTTTGGTTATCACTGAAAGATGAAACCCTCTAGCGACGTTCATGGTCAAAGGCTTTTTGCCCCCCCCTTCTCGAACGTCTCTCCCGGACCAACTCCTATTTGGTCATCGGCACCCTGCTCAGCATTGCCCTGGGCCTCTTCTGGTTTGGGATTCAGGCTTCCGGCCTTGGTATGAGTACCCGTTTGTTGGTGGCCCTGGTCGGCCTGTTTTCCTTTTCGCTCGCCGAATACCTGATTCATCGTTTCGTCTATCACTCTGGCGACTACCATGACCTCGTCACCTGGCAGGACAAAATTCACGGTACCCACCATGCCTTTCCCCGGGCTAAGACCCGGTTGACGATGCCTTTGCCGGTTCTAGTCCCCGTGGCCACCCTTGTCATTTCCGCCCTTTGGTTGCTCATGGGACCATATGCCTTTGGTTTTTTTCCGGGCATTCTGGTTGGGTACGCCCTGTACCTGTGGGTACACTATATTCTACATACGCGGCGCCCACCCAAGGGCTTTTTTCGATATTGGTGGAAGCATCACTACCTGCACCATTACAAGTATGACGACAAGGCTTTTGGGCTTACGTCCCCTATTTGGGATATCGTATTTGGTACGATGCCCCCGCGCTAAGGAGCGCTGTGATCCCGCCGCGCCTCTCCGCCTCCCCAATCGGGGAGGCGGAGAGGGATGTACACACTGAGGATGAGGACTTATTCGTCCTCAGGGGGCTTTCTCCATGCACCTATCCTTCTCGGGGCCTTTGGCGTTCCGCTGGTTTTGGGAGCCCTCCAGGTGTCTCGCATCTCTCCATTTTTTGTATCTTCCCTTATCTCCCATGGGATACCTAAGCCTCGATCTGTATGCGTGTGACCTATCTTTTTCTGCTGCTGTTTTTCGTCAGCAGTCCCCTTGCCGGGCAAAATGCCCGCATCGACAGCCTGCGGGTGGTGGCAAGGACCCTGCCTCCCGACAGTCACAAAGTGGAGGTCCTGGGCAAACTTGCCTGGTACCTGCACTTCAACTATCCCGATTCCTGCGAAAAGTACGCCGGGCAAATGATCTCCCTGGCCCGGGATCTGGGCTACTTTCGGGGTTTGGCCGAGGGTTACAATAATCTGGGTGCCAACGCTATAAGTCAGGGTGATTACCCTGCCGCCAAGAGGTTTTTTCTCCTGGCTGCCGAGGAGGCCGGCCGGGCCGGTGATGCATATCGGCAAGCCACTTTTATGGTCAATGCCGGCTATGCCTGCCTCTATGAGGCATCCTATGACAGCGCCCTGGTGCACATTTTCGCGGCTGTGGAACTGGCCGAAGCGGAGGAAGTTTCGGACCGTTTTTATAATGGGTACCGGGCCCTGGCCAAGGCCTATTA
>RFHL01000171.1 GCA_003696875.1 Bacteroidota bacterium
AAGTGGAATGCACTTCGAGAGCTATTTTCAAGCATCTCGCTCGAAGTGAGCGACTTAGGTCCTTTTTTGCTGTCCTTAACTTCCCGGGTTTTGTGCAAAGTAGCTATTTTATTACGGTGAAACAAAATATTACAGAAAGAGCGTGTGGCGGCTGCCACTGAGCATGAGGCGGTCCAACTCGGGCTCTCCGAAGATACACCTTTTCCGGCTGGGTTGGAAGCCTGGCCCGGAAAAAGCGATGGCTTTTGGGTTTGTACGTCAAGGAACGCGCTGGCCTCCCCCACGGAAGGTGGGAGAAAAGATAGGGATTTTGCCGGCGATTTGCCAGTGCCCTCAGCTGAGCTTTTTGATCTGCCCGGCCGGGGGACTTTTTCGCGCCAGTTTCTCCTCCAGGGCTTTCATGTCCTCGCCGGCTTTGCGCTGCACGATCCTGGCATAGTGCTGGGTGGTCTGGATGCTGCGGTGGCCCAGCATGGCGGAGACGGTCTCGATGGGGACGCCGTTGCTGAGGGTGACGGTGGTGGCAAAGGTGTGCCGGGCAACGTGAAAGGTGAGTTTTTTGGTGATGCCGCAGAGGTCGGCGATCTCTTTGAGGTAGGCGTTGGTCTTCTGGTTGGACTTGACGGGCAGGAGGGTGCCCTGGGCGAGGGCTTCGGGATGGTCGCGGTAGCGGTCGATGAGGGTCTGGGCCTGGGGCAGTACGGGGATGAGGGAGGGGGTCTTGGTCTTTTGCCGCTGGGTGCGGATCCACCAGCTGCCATCTACATGGCGGCTGAGGTGTTCGGGGGTGAGCTGGGCGACGTCGATGTAGGCGAGGCCGGTGTAGCAGGCAAAGAGGAAGATGTCGCGGATCTGGGCGAGGCGGGGGATGGGGAAGGTTTTTTCGGTGAGGGCGTCGAGTTCGGCCTGGTCGAGGTAGGGGCGGTCGACGGTTTTCTTGCGGCCCTGGTAGTGGATGAAGGGGTCCTGGGTGATCCAGCCCTGCCGCAGGGCCTGCAGGATGATCTTGTGCAGGTTGCGCAGGTATTTGACGGTGGTGTTGTTGTTGCACTGGCGCTCGGTGCGCAGGTAGTAGTCAAAGTCGTTGACGAAGGGGCCGTCGATTTCTTCGACGGGGAGGTCTTCCTGCCCGCGCTGCTGGGGGTAGCGGCGCAGGTGGTAGAGGGTGGTGCGGTAGCGCTGGTAGGTGGCAGGGGCGTAGTCGATCCCGATGAGGCGCTCGATGCGGGCGTTGTGCTGGGTAAATAGGTCGAGGAGGCGGTGCTGGCGGTCCCGGGGGT
>RFHL01000172.1 GCA_003696875.1 Bacteroidota bacterium
CCCCCACTGTTGTGGCTGTTGCCGCCGCCGCCGCCTTGGACCTGGGGACCACGACCGGTTTCTTTATTGGGCAACAAGGTGGCAATACCTTCGCCTTTTTCTCCCCCCTCCTCCGAGGCCAGGCTATAAAAATAATCCGGACTATTTGAAAAGAAACTGCAGGCCAAGGTAGAATTGGCGAAGGCCCCACCCCGAAAGCCGGCTCCGCTCAGATCGATATCGGCTTGTAGCTGCACGGTGCCCGTAGCCTCAAACACCAGGACGCCCCCGGTGGTCCCATTCCAGGGTTGGGCCTGAAGCGTGCCCGTCACCTCGACGTCGATGTACTGCGGCACGCGGATAAGCTGTAGCGAACCATTGGCATCATAGGTATTGACCAGGCCATTGACGAGGGAAACCGTATTCCCGGACAGGTCACAGATGGTGCCAAATTCATAGCTCCCGGCTCCATTCAGATTGGTGATGGCACCAAAGGAGGCCGTATTGGTCTCATTCATCACCGCTCCCTGCATCTGGATGAGCAACACCCGATCCCCAAAGGCAAAGGGCGCCGGGTTGGCGATGGTGAGGGAATTGGCAGCGGGATTAAGGGCCGTGACAGCGGAATAGGAATTGATGACCCCGTTGACAAAGGCAGTCTGGGCCCGAACAGCCCCAGGAGCCCACAGCGCCAACATCACAAGACAAAGTACAAGCTGTTTCATAGGAGGAAAAACAAAAGGCAGCCGGAAGCGTGGGACAACATCACGAAAACGGGCCGCTTTCCCAAGGAAACTGGGGCCGACGGTCCGCATCTATGGATCATTAACGCAAAAAACGGACTGGTTCGTTTATCCACCTCGCCGCCCAAGCGAAGAAAGGGGTTTGGCCCCTTCGGTGTAGGGCTGTAATTTCCGCGCAAAATCCTGCGACTTGTTTCACTGGCGAAAAATCCGGCTTCTCCTTGGCGTCCTGAGCGGACGCAAACTCGCCAATTTCGGGCGACTCTGGCTGTCCTTTTACCTGTCACGGTGGCGGGGGAAAGCTATCCATTGGGGCATGCCCATCAAGGCGGGCTTTGAGCCAACGACCCACTGCAACCTGCGCTGCCCACAGTGTCCATCGGGGTTGCGCGCCTTTACCCGGCCGACCGGCATGGCCCAGATGGATCTATTCCGGTTGGCCGTGGATCAGCTGGCGCCGGACCTGGTGTATCTGTTGCTCTATTTCCAGGGCGAACCCTACCTCAATCCTGATTTCCTGGAGATGGCCCGCTATGCCCGGGCCCGGGGCATCTATGCGGCAAGCAGCACCAATGGTCACTACCTCAGCCCCGAAAAAGCCCGGGCCACCGTCGAGAGCGGGCTCTCGGAGCTGATCATCTCCATTGACGGGGTTACCCAGGAAACCTACGCCGCCTACCGGGTAGGCGGGCAGCTTGAGAAGGTCAAAGAAGGCGTCCGGAACCTGGTGGCCGCCCGCCGGGCGGCGGGGACGGTGCATCCTTTCATCATCCTGCAGTTTCTGGTGGTGCGCCCCAATGAGCATGAGATTGAAGCAGTCAAAGCCCTGGGCAAGAAACTCGGCGTGGACCAGGTGCTACTCAAGACGGCACAGATTTACGACTATGAGCAGGGGGATCACCTGATTCCCACCCATCCGCGCTACAGCCGCTACCGGCAGCGCCCGGATGGGCGCTGGGAGATCAAAAACAAGCTGAATAACCAGTGCTGGAAGCTCTGGCAGGGAATTGAAATCACCTGGGACGGCAAGGTGCTGCCCTGCTGCTTTGACAAGGATGCCACCCACGAGATGGGCAATCTCCAGGATGCGCCCTTTCGGGATATCTGGCAGAGCGAGGCCTACCAGACCTTTCGCGCGCAGATCCTGCGCGGCCGGGCCCAGATCGAAATGTGTCGCAACTGCTCGGAAGGCACCCAGGTGTGGAGCTAAGTAACGCTCAAAAAATAAAGTCCGCTTTTGGCTTGATCCCTTGCCCGCATACGGCGTCAGAA
>RFHL01000173.1 GCA_003696875.1 Bacteroidota bacterium
CTCCAGGGTGTAACCGCCTTCGATAAAGTAGGTCACCGCGATGAGCGACTCGCGGATCATGGCGTAGGTCGTGTTCATTTCATCGAGCAGGTCCCCGTATCGGGCTTTCAGCTCGGCATCGGCCTCTACCCGCGCCTGAAAGGCGGCGTCTTGTGCCTCCTTGCGGGCCACCCCGTCGGTGGCCTCCAGACCCAGGATGCGGCCTTTCCACTTGGTGTAGCCATTGGCGATGCCGGATTCTTTGGAGGCATACATAAGGCGAATGGCCTCATCGGCCCGCATGTAGCGGTTCATAATCTCCAGTTTCTTGCCGCGCAACTTGACCCGGATGGGGTCCTCCACTTCCTGGATCATGCGCACCCCCTCGGCGGGCAAATACTCCTGCGTAGTCCCCGGAAAACCAAAGACCATGGTGAAATCGCCTTCTTCCAGCCCATCCATCGCAATGGGGAGGAAATGCCGGGGCTCCAGGGGCACGTTTTCCTCGGCATAGGGCGCGGGCTTGCCATCGGGGCCGGCGTAGACCCGGAAGAGCGAGAAGTCGGCATTGTGCCGGGGCCAGAGCCAGTTGTCGGTCTCGCCGCCAAACTTGCCGATCGCCTGTGGCGGGGCGCCCACGAGGCGCACATCCTCGAAGACCTCGGTGATGATGAGGTAATATTCGTTGCCGTAATAGAAGGGTCGCACCTCGGCCTCGTAGTGGGTATCCTCGATGGCATCGAGCTCTATCTGACGGCTGCTGCGGGCCACATGGGCCTCACGGGTTTTTTCGTCGGCGTCGGCGGGCAGTCCGTCCAAGACGGCCTCCGTCACATCTTCGATCCGTACCACAAAGGTCGCGGTCAGGCCGGGGTTGGGCAGTTCTTCTTCCCGGCTCATGGCCCAGAAGCCATTTTTAAGATAGTTCTGCTCCACGGTGCTGTGGCGGCGAATCTGCCCAAAGCCACAGTGGTGGTTGGTCAGGAGCAGGCCGTCGGCAGAGATGATTTCGCCCGTACAGCCGCCGCCAAAGCGCACGATGGCGTCCTTGAGGCTGCTGTGGTTGACACTGTAGATGTCCTCAGCCGAGAGCTGCAGGCCCTGGGCCTGCATATCGGCTTCATTCACCCCCAGGAGAAGGGGAATCCACATGCCCTCACCGGTCTCACTGGCCCGCACCCCTGCCACCGGCAGGCAGAGGAGGACAAGAAGCGCAATCCGAAATAGCATTTGCATGAATCTCACATTTGGAAAAGATGTAGCAAATTAAGAAAAGATCTTAAGAGGCGACCGGCTAGCCTTGCGACACTTACGCACAATTGGGGGACTGAATGTGGATAGTGACGGTTTTGCGCAAAAGCGATTTATTCTGTTGCTTGCGGCGGCCTGCCCCGGTGGGGCCGTTTTTTGCGACTTTTTGGCTTCATGTCCCTGCTTTCATGAGACACTTCACTTCCTTATACGATGTGCCCGATCTGGGGCGCCTGCTGCGCACCGCCGCCGACGTCAAGCGTAATCCGCTCGCCCGCCCCGACCTGGGTCGGGGCAAGGTTCTGGGCCTGATTTTCTTTCATTCCAGCCTGCGTACCCGCCTCAGCACGCAACGGGCCGCGATGAATCTGGGGCTGGAGGTGATCGTGATGAATGTCGGCAGCGACGCCTGGAAACTGGAGTTTGCCGATGGCACGGTCATGGACGGCGATACCGCCGAGCATGTCCGCGACGCCGTCGCGGTGATGGGGCAGTACTGCGACATCCTGGGCGTGCGCACCTTTGCCGGACTCCAGGACAAGGAGGCTGACTATGCCGAGCCGGTCCTGCAGGCCTTTATCGACCACGCGGGCGTGCCCATCCTGAGCCTGGAGTCTGCGACCCGCCACCCGCTACAGTCGCTGGCCGACTGGGTCACCATCGAAACCTACAAACAGGTCGAGCGGCCCAAGGTGGTCCTCACCTGGGCGCCTCACCCGCGGGCGCTGCCGCAGGCCGTTGCCAACTCCTTCGTGGAGTGGATGCGACAGGCTGAGGTCGATCTGGTCATCACCCATCCCGAGGGCTACGAACTCTCGCCCCGCTTTGTGCATGACACGCCGGTGGAGTACGATCCGGTCAAGGCCTACGAAGGGGCCGATTTCATCTACGCCAAGAACTGGTCGGCCTACTACGACTATGGGCAGATCCTGAGTCAGGACCGCCGTTGGCTGGTCGATGCCGAGAAGATGGCCCGCACCAGCGAGGCGCATTTCATGCATTGCCTGCCGGTACGGCGCAATGTGGTCGTGGCCGATGCGGTCATCGACAGCCCCCAATCTCTCGTCATCCCGCAAGCGGGCCACCGGGTGGTCTCGGCCCAGGCCGTGCTGCAGGAGATGCTCGTACATCTCGGCGGCTAGGGCAGCTTACAGCCGCTCGGCCAGGGCCTCGCGCAGCTGCATGGGCGCGTAGAAGTGGATGGCTTCCATCCCGGCGGCTTGAGCGCCCTCGACATTGGGCAGGGAGTCGTCTATGTAGATCGTCCGGCTTGGGTCGATCTGGTAGCGCTCCAGCAGGATCTCATAAATCCGCGCCTCCGGCTTGGCGACCTTTTCGTCGCCCGATACCACGATGCCCTCAAAGATGTTGAGAAAATCATAGTGCTGCCGGGCGATGGGGAAGGTCTCGCCCGACCAGTTGGTCAGGGCGTAGAGGCGGTACTGCCCGCTGTCACGCAGGGTCTCCAGCAGCTCAACCGTCCCGTGGATAGGCCCACCGAGCATCTCTTCCCAGCGATCGTAAAAAGCCCGAATTTGGGGTTCCCATTCCGGGTGCTGCCCGACGAGCAGCTCGGTGGCGGCCGCAAGGGTGCGGCCGGCATCCTGCTCATGGTTCCAGCTCAGGGTGCAAACCTCCGCCAGAAAGCGCTCCATCTCGGCCTCGGTGGCAAAGATCTTCCGGTAGAGGTAGCGGGGGTTCCAGTCAATGAGGACGCCGCCCAGATCGAAAACGATGGTATCGTAGGTAGCCATGGGAAAAATCGGTTTGGGTCGCTAAAGCTAGGAAAAAAGACGTGCCCCAAAAACGGAAAGCCGGGTTTGTTTCTCCCGCATATACACTTGGCAGGCCCGTGAGAAATCTCCATATTTGAAGGTTGTTTGTCTATATCCAGCCCGGAGTCAGGTCGAAAGCTTCTTCCTCAATTTGCCAGGATTTTTATTC
>RFHL01000174.1 GCA_003696875.1 Bacteroidota bacterium
GGGCCGATCAAAGCCGTTGCCGCTCATATGATAATTGGAAATCCAGGCATAGCTGCCGTCGGGCGAAAAAGCCGCCTCTACGGGAGCGCCCTGGTAGGCCCCGACAAAGCCGGTCATACCATAGTCCGACAGATGAACCTTATCAGATATCGTCCCCACCAGATTATAGTTGCGGTCATAGACCGTGATGTGGTGGCGATACATCATATTTTGGGCAAAAAACCGGCCCGTACCGGAATGTACCACCGACTTGGGGCGAATATCTCCCCGGATGGTCTTGCGCAACACGAGGGTAGGCTCGCCTTCGTCGGGGGGAGCGGCCATGACAGCCTCCGGCCAGACCAGGAAGAGGAGCAGAGAAACAAGGATTACAAAAGGTGGTTTCCAAAGGGCTTGCATGGGGCTTATTTCCGGGTTGGGGGAAAAAAGACCTGGAATAAAGAAAAGATTCGGAAGCAGGGGCTGCCTTCCTCAGGCGGTAAATAACGGCCATAAGCTACGAAAAAACCCGGGCAGAATGAAACATTCTGCCCGGGGGGAGGGGAAAGAGCGGCAATACCTATCAGCGAGCGCCCCCTGGCAAGCGCAGTACCTCAGCCGGCCAGTCGGCCGTTTCTTGCAGGCCCGCCGCAAAGCGGGCGGCTTGTTGTGGATCTGCATAATGCCCCACCACGACTTTGTAGACTTCCATCTCGTTGGCCTGCTCCCCAAATACCCAGAGGGGTCCCCGCCAGATGCGGTTCAACCGCTTCAGTTGGCGGTCAAGGGCTTGCTTGCTGCGGTGTACCCCCACAAGTACCCCATGGGCCTCCTCCGATTGGGGAGGCAGGGCGTGGGCTTCATAGCCTGGCACCGGGCTTAAGGCCGGCCGGGTTTCTGCCAGCGGCCTCTCCTTGGCCGGTGTGCTTGCAGGCTGGGGGGCCGACAGCGGGGAGAGGTCCACGGTCAGCACCGGTAGCGCCTGCAGCGGCTTGCGTTGCAGCAGGCGGACCACATGCTTGCGGAAGATGCGCTCCAGGGTAGCTGGCTCCACGTACCCTTCGGTACGGCCCATGATCTTGCCCTCCGGGCTGAAAATGAGCACCGTGGGAAAACGCTGCACCTGATAATCGTGGATGAATTCCTGCTCTTCCAAGGCGTTGACCTGCCGGACCAGATAGTGCTCGTCGAGGTAGGCGCTGAGAGCCGCATCTTTCCAGCTGCGGTCCATCTTACGGCAGGCCTTGGCCTGGGGGATCTGGACATAGACAGCAAAGGGGCGCTGCTGCTGCGCGGCTTCCTGCTGAAGGGAAGAGAAAGTCTCCGGTGTGAGCGAACCCGGAGGGGTGGCAGCCAAAGTAAAGAATGAACAAGTCAGGCCCATGAACATGGCCATGAAAAGGCGTATCCGGTTCATAAATCGGATGACGATTAGGGGAGTGAAAGGATTACAAAAAGAGCAATACAAGAGAAGACGCAGACACAGCAGGGAATTAGCCAGGGCAGAATCCGTCAGGTGTATCACCCCAATAAGGACGACGCGCCAGGCACTTTTACATCTGAATAGAATCCGGGAAGCAAATTACAGCATATGGAACAAAATCAAATCCGATTTTCCGGCATTTTTCCCCAAAACCTTACATGACCATTCAACCTATCCAAACGCCCATTCGCACAGCAAAGCCGCAGTCTGGCCGGAAAAGCGGCTTGACCACAGGCGCAAAAACACGATTTCATCCAAATCAATACACGGCCACCTCGGACAAGGTCGGCGTAGCCAACGCGCTATGGATGCGCACCCGGAAGCGATCGGTCTCTACCCCGGGGGTCTCCAGGATGCGCTGATCTCCGATGGTGGTCCCGCCGGTGAGGTAGTGCCAGGTATCATCCTGCCAGACCTCGATGCTGAAGGAATCGATGCGCTGCCCCAGCGCAATCTGCTCCCGCAGCACAAAATACCGTAAGGGCTTCACCTCGGGGAGACGAACGCTCAAGGCGGCCTGAGTCACCGAGTCGGGCGCAGCCCAGTAGGTATCGCTGTCACCGTCCGTGGCCATCGCGGCCTCGAAGCCCGGGCCGCGCAGTTGATCGGCCTCGGCTGGCTGGCCGAGAGCCAGGTTCTCGGCAAATACGGCATCAAGGCGCGCCTTCAGGCCTATCAGCCGGGCCGAGTCGGTCTCATGGACCAGGCCCCGCCGGTCTACCGGCAGATTGAGCAGCAGGTTGGCATTGCGGCCCACGGAGCCCATGTAGATGTCCCATAGCTGGTCCACGGTCTTGACCGTGGTGTCCTCACTGGCATGGTAGTAC
>RFHL01000175.1 GCA_003696875.1 Bacteroidota bacterium
CCCCCGAAGCATGCAGACGGTCGGCCACGAGGTAGGCGCCGAATGCCAGCAAGATAGATACGGTGACCTCGATGAGATGATCGTCAATGGTGCCGAGAAAACGGTGGCACAGGTAACCCAAAGCAACGCCCGCCGCGGCACCGATGAGCACCTCCCAGAGAAAGAGCTGGCTCGCATGACCGATCGAGACGGGCTCGCCCAGCGCCGCCCGAAGGAAGATCAGATAGAGAACCACCCCGAGACCGTCGTTGAACACGCTCTCACCTTCCACCACCATGGCCAAGTCCCGATCCGAACCATGTTCTCGAAACAGAGCCAGAACACTGACCGGATCGGTCGGAGACAGGATGATTCCCAGCAGCAGGCTGAGCGGCCAATTCCAGCCCAAAGCCAGGTGCGTCACAACTCCCAGCAAGGCGGCGGAAACCGCGGTGCCCAAGACGGCGAGCAAGAACACGGCCCAACTGTTGCGCTTGAGATGCTCCAGATCCATGTTCAAGGCCCCCTCGAACAGGATGGGGGGCAGAAAAAGGATGAGAATAAGTTCCTGGGACAGGTGGAAGGTCTTGAAAAGATGAGTGAACCCAATAAGCAAGCCGACCAGCACCAGGGCGATGGTATAGGGGATGCGCACCAGCTTTTGCGTCACCACCGCTACGGCCGACGCCACCAGGAGTAGACTCAACGCAATCGTCAGGGATTCAATGGGCATGGCAGCTCCTATACGAAAGAATACCGGTTTTCGTGACACTCCAGCCTGCCGCCAGCAAAGACCGCGATCAGCTTAGCACGCTTTGCCGAGAGAAAGAAATGGCATGACAAGACCTTGAGCTTCCCCAGGTTCGCCCCAGGAATCGATTCAACTCCGATCCTCCCAGGAAAAACAAGCCGGTCAGAACGATCGGGCGTACTCCTCTTCCAGGGTGCCTTCCGTTTCCCCATTGCGCACCGGCAATACTGAACCCAAAGACAGAACGCTGGGAGCGATGCCTTCCCGGACGCTTAAGGACCAATCTGGCGCCTTCTGGCCGAGCTGCGGCAGCACTGTCGCTGCCGTTCAGGCGGCCCGGGCAGGCATCAAGGCCAGATGGGATGCCATCAGCAACGGTCAGGTTTCGGTGGAAGGCAGCATCTTCGATCTGGAGCAAGCCACCGAATCCGGCTCGTCGCCTTCTCCCATCGTCATCGGCCCGGCCATCATTCCCCATGAGGTGAACGTGATCCGTGTGGGAACGGATA
>RFHL01000176.1 GCA_003696875.1 Bacteroidota bacterium
ATTCTGCACAGGCCAGCTGCTGATTTTTGGCAAAAAACCCAACCCAAGGGAATATCGACCAAATGCCGTACCTTTGTGCCCGCGCCGGGCGCTAGGCCCGGCCACGAACGATCTGTTTATGAGTGCCATCGTAGCCATTATTGGCCGGCCCAATGTCGGCAAATCCACCTTCTTCAACCGCCTGATCGAGTCTCAGCAGGCCATTGTGGATGACCAGAGCGGGGTCACCCGGGACCGCATCTACGGCCAATCCGAATGGAATGGCCGCACCTTCACGGTCATTGATACCGGTGGGTATGTGCCCGAATCGGACGATGTCTTTGAAAAGGCCATCCGGGAGCAGGTACACATTGCGATGGAGGAAGCCGACGCCCTTATTTTTTTGATGGACGGTATGAGCGGCCTCACCCCCCTCGACCGGGCCTTTGCCCAGATCGTGCACCGCAGCCCCAAGCCGGTCTTTGTCGCCGTCAACAAGGTGGACGTCTCCCAGCACATGGAAAACACCTTCGAGTTCTACGAACTCGGCTTTGAGCAGCTCTACCCCATCTCGGCCATGAACGGCAGTGGGACGGGCGAGCTGCTCGACGATCTGCTGGAAGCCTTACCCGAGAAGCCCGAAACAGAAAGCAGCGAGACGCCCCGCTTTGCCGTGGTAGGTCGCCCCAATGTGGGCAAATCCTCCATCATCAATGCGCTCCTGGGCCGGGAGGCGAACATCGTTACCCCCATCGCGGGGACGACCCGCGACGCGGTGGATACCCACTTCCGGGCCTTTGACAAGGATCTGATTCTGGTAGATACGGCCGGTCTGCGTAAGCGGGCCAAGGTGCAGGAAAACATCGAGTTTTACTCGACCCTGCGCACAGCCCGGGCCATCGAGGCCTGCGATGTGGCCATTCTGGTCATTGATGCCACGCAGGGCATTGAGGCGCAAGACCTTAGCATTCTGGGGTCGGTACAAAAGCAGCGCAAGGGCCTGGTTATCCTGGTCAATAAGTGGGACCTGATGGAAAAAGAGACCTACACGGCCCGGGATTTCGAAAAGGAAATCAAGACGCGCATTGCCCCCTTCACCGATGTGCCCATCGTCTTTGTCTCGGCAGTGACCAAGCAGCGGCTCCTCAAGGGGCTGGAGGCAGCGCAGCGGGTCTATGACAACCTGACTCGAAAAGTGCCCACCAATCAGCTCAATGAGGTCATGCTTGATGCCATCGCCCGGCACCACGCGCCCACCCATCGGGGGCGCATCATCCGGATCAAGTACGTCACCCAGATCCCGGGGCGTATTCCGACCTTCCTCTTTTTTACCAATCACCCTCAGCACATCAAGGAATCGTACAAGCGCTACCTGGAAAACCAGCTGCGGGAGCATTTTGACTTTACCGGAGCCCCGCTTAACCTATTTTTCCGGCAAAAGTAAAGGGATCGGGTCTGCACGAAGGCCGTCCGGCCTTCCCTCAATTGCCCAGCAAGGCCAAAGCGGGCAGCCAAAACACAGCATCCCCCCAACTGCGATAGCGGTCGGCAGGTCGAAACCAGTCTTCGCGCCAAAGGATCAGCAGCAGAGTCAGGGTCATCAAAAGATATATCCCCTGGATCGGCCAGGTCTCGGGGGCACGTACCCATCTCAGCGCTCCCACCCCCAGCACCATCCCTCCCAGGCCCGTGACCAGCCAGCGCGCCCCTCGCGGCCCGATGGCCCGCACAAAGGAGGTGTGCCCGTCAAGCTCATCGGTATGACGCTCGTACAGGGAG
>RFHL01000177.1 GCA_003696875.1 Bacteroidota bacterium
GTCGACGGGTCCCTAGAGACCAGACCTGCGCTTCGCGCAGGCTGGGAAGCCTCGCCTCCTCCCAGCCCTTCTCTGCCCTGGCTTTGGGCATGAGATCGGGGTATAGGAGCTCCCGCAGGGTGTCTAGCCAGTCTTCCATTGGCTACAGGGCTGTCACCTCAACCGCCTGGCCCTTTTTGATCGACGCCTGAATGGCATCCAGGACCAGCAGATCGCGCAGGCCCTCTTCGCCGGGCACCCGCGAGGGCAGGTTTTCCTGCACGCAGCGGGCGAAGTCGTCGATTTGCAGAACCTGCTGGAATACGTGTTCATACACGATAGGGCCCTGGCTACTACGACCGGCCTGGCCGGTGTAGTTGAAGGAAGGGGTGAGCTCGAAATAGCCGCCGGTGGCGGCGGCGTAGAGTCGATCTATATAGCCCGCGGCCGAGGCCGAGCAGTGGGCCAGGCTGCCGTCGGCAAATTCCATTTCCCAATGGACTGTCTCGGGTACTTCCACATAGGCAGAATTTTGGGTGTGAGCCCGGGCCTGCACCCGGATCGGTTCTGCCCCTTTGGTGTAGCGCACCCCTTGTATCGGATACACCCCCAGGTTGAGGAGAGGACCACCCCCCATGACTTGCTGCATTTTCCAGGAATCTGCCCCATGTTCGTAACGGTAGCAGAGGCTGGCTTCGATCAGGGTGACCTCACCAAAGACCTTTTCCTGCCCCAAGCGCATCATATCCTGGTGGAAAGGGTCGTAGTGCAGGCGATAGCCGGTGGCGAGCTGCTTCCCCGCCCGCCGGGCGGCAGCGACCATCTCGCGGCCTTCGGCCGCGGTGAGGGCCAGGGGTTTTTCACAGATCACATGCTTGCCTGCCGCCAGGGCCCGGATGGTATAGGGCGCATGCAGGCTGTTGGGCAGGACAATGTACACGATATCGATGTCAGGATTATCGGCGATGGCATCGAAGCCGTCGTAATCGTAGATGTTCTTTTTGGGGAAGCCGTACTCGGCCGCCCAGCGGCGGCCTTTGCCGCTGGGATCGCCGGTCACCACACCGGCCAGATAGGCGCGGGAAGTTTCCTTGAGGGCCGGGCCCAGCATGCTACGGCTGTAGCTGCCCAACCCCACCAGGGCGACCCCCAGCTTTTCCTTGCGGCGTGGAATGAGGAAATGAGGCCAGCTGCTGGCCAGGGCAAGGCTGCCAGCTCCTCCACCGAGCTGGCGCAAAAACTGACGGCGGGTAGAGAAGGGAGAGGGCATATGACAGCTTGGTAAGGGGATTTTCGTACCTTTGCGGGAGACTTTCTGAGGGGAATATGGCAAAAAAACCGAATATACGCGACCTGAGCCTGCCTGAGTTGGAGGCCCAGATGCTGGAATGGGGCGAAAAAAAATTTCGCGCCCGGCAGATTCATCAGTGGTTGTGGCAGAAGGGGGCAGGCAGCTTTGCCGAGATGAGCAATCTCGGCAAGGGGCTACGTGACCAGCTGAGCGCGGCTTTTGACATTGCCAAGGCGCAGGTAGAAGACACCCAACGTAGCAGCGATGGGACCATCAAGTATGCTTTTCGCCTGCAAGGTGGGCAACTGGTGGAGGGCGTACTCATCCCCACCGCCAAGCGGGTAACGGCCTGCGTCTCGTCGCAGGCGGGCTGCTCGCTGGACTGCAAGTTTTGTGCGACCGGCTTCCTCAAACTGCAACACAACCTGCATCACTACGAGATCTTTGATCAGGTACAGATTCTGCGCGCCCAGGCCGAGGTCGAGTTTGGCCGTCCCCTCTCCAACATCGTCTACATGGGCATGGGCGAGCCTTTGCTCAACTACCGCAATGTCTTGCGGTCGGTAGAGATGATCACCAGCCCAGAGGGGCTGGGGATGTCGCCGCAGCGCATCACGGTCTCCACCTCGGGCATCGCCAAGATGATTCGCCGCCTCGCCGATGACGGGGTCAAGTTTGAGTTTGCGCTCTCGCTGCATGCTGCCGATGATGCCACCCGCTCCCGCATCATGCCCATCAACGACAGCAATGACCTCGCCACGCTGCGTGAGGCCCTGACTTATTTCTATGAGAAGACCCGGACCCGGGTCACCTACGAGTATTGCATTTTCAAGGATGTGAACGACAGCCTGGCCCATGCCCGGGATTTGGCCGCCTTTTCCCGCCTCATTCCCTCCAAGGTCAATGTGATTGAATACAATGCGGTACCTGAAGCGGGTTTTGAAAACACGACTCGTGCCCGCATGGACGCATTTATCCAGTATCTGGAAAAGGAAGGGGTGATCGTGAATGTGCGGCGCAGCCGTGGCAAGGATGTCGATGGTGGCTGCGGGCAACTCGCCCTCAAAAACTGGGAACCGGATATGCTCAAGGCTCCTGCTTCCTGATTTTTTTCGCTTCGCATTACATTTTGCCGGGCAGGCGATACTCAAGGGTGAATCGCACCTCTGCGATGGACTTTCACCCAACAAAATTCTTCTGTCATGAAATGCCTTTCCTGGCTGCTCCTGCTGGGCAGCCTCGCCTTCACACCAGCCTTGTCCGCTCAGGGGTTCTGGGACCCTCCGGGCGAAGACCCTTGCGACAATCCCCTCAACCCACCGTGTACCTACGGGGAAGATGCGTATCCCGGTGATGCCGTGGGAGGCGCCGGTACCGAAGTAGGCCGTGCCATCAACGATTATGCAGAGACCGATCTGGCCTGGGGCTTTATCTTTTGGCTATCAGAGGTCTTGGGGCCAAACATTCCCCAACCCGAACCCGAACCCAAACCCAAACCCGAACCCGAGCCAGAACCAGAGCCCGAACCCGAGCCGGGACCGGGCGATGGGCCCACTGGTGGAGACGACGATGATGACGAAAACACGGAGGCTTCCACCCTCGCGACCGGGATCTGGTTCACGGAGCGCGAGGAAACCAACCAAAATATTCGGGCCTACTTTGACCAGTATCAGGAAGGCGACATCTTGCGCACCGGCGCCAAGCATCCGGCCGGATACCGGGTCCGCTACACCCTGACCTACAAGCGCGAAGACTTGACCGAGGTGCCACAGGAGTATGACCTCACGGTCCGTATGAGCGTGCGGCTCCCGAACGGGAAAGTACGCCACCAGCCCATCCACATCCTGGCCGAGCCGGGCAGGGTGTACTTCCTTTCTCCACCGCGCAAGCGGCGGTAAAGGCCTTATCCTGAAAAGATGACGGCCCCTCTGCCGATTGGCAGAGGGGCCGTTTCCTCAGGCTCCCGGCATGCGGTATGCCACCGCATTGACGTGCATGCCGGCCCCTACCGAGGCCAGGACCATCCACTCGCCCGGATCGGGCAGGCTGTGGCCCTTCATATTACCCCGCACGATGAGGTCGTAGAGGGTAGGCACTGTCGCCACCGAGCTGTTGCCCAGGTAGGGTACTGTCAGCGGCATAAGGCCGGACTCAGGGTCATATTTCTCTTTGTACAGCTTAAAGAGCCGTGATACGATGGCTTCATCCATCTTGGCATTTGCCTGGTGGATGAGGATTTTCTTGACGTCGGAGAGGTGGATGTCGGCTTTTTCCAGGGTGGCCTGTACCAGCTCTGGCACATGGCGCAGGGCATATTTGTACAACTTGTGGCCGTGCATTTTGACGAAAACTTCCTCCTTGGGCAGGTCTTTGTTGTAAGACACCCCTTGCCAGAGCAGGTAGGCGTGCTGCTTGGCGTCGGTGCGGGTCAGGTGGGAAACGATGCCCACTGGCTCCTCGCTTTCCCGGGCCTCAACCACCACGGCCCCCGCTCCATCGGCGTAGATCATGGAATCCCGATCGTGCGGGTCCACGACCCGAGAGAGGGTTTCTGCCCCAATCACGAGGGCTTTTTGGGCATCGCCTGAGCGGATATAATAGTTGGCCTGAATCACCCCCTGAACCCATCCAGGGCAGCCAAAAGGCAGGTCATAGGCGACACAGTAGGGATTGGCAATCCCCAGCTTGTGTTTGATCCGGGCAGCCACAGTAGGGACCTGGTCGGCCCGCCGCACCTCTGGGGTGATGTCGCCCCAGTTGTGGGCGACGATGATGTAGTCCAGGTCCTCCCCGTCGGTGCCGGCGGCATCCAGGGCATCTTTGGCAGCGAAATATCCCAGATCCGAGGCGACGTACTCGTCCTTGGCGTAGCGTCGCTCGTAGATGTCGGTGATTTGGGTAAATCGGGCGACGATTTCCTCCGGCGACCGTTCAAAGGGATTTCCTTCTTCGTCCAGAAACTGATGCTGATGGAAATAGGAATTGGGAATGCGGCGGGTGGGCAGGTAGCTGCCCGAACCAGTGATCACCGCATAACGCTGGGTTCCACTCATAATGTTAGGTCAATAGCTTGGAAAAAGGCATGTGCCAGAATACCCAGTGGGAGTAAAAAAGCAATTTGAGCGGATGGCAATATCTCCCTCCCGGCTGCCGAATGCAAGCCGCACGGACAAAAAGCCCCCCTGACCCGGGGAGATTGGCTGATTTACCTCCCTTCTTTTGATTATTTTGGGGCGAAATATGAATGCTATGAAACGCGCCCTTCTCGCTTGCCTGTGGTGTTTGCTGGCCCTCCTGCCTCTTTTGGGGCAGGTAGAGCGCCTGCCCGATTCCCGGATTGATATCCTGCATTACGACTTTGACCTGACCCTGACCGACAGCAGTGATCGGATCAGAGGCCTGGCTGAGATGGAGGTCCAGTTTTTGGCCGACGGGGTGGCAGGTCTCTCGCTGGACCTGGTCCGGGAAGGGGCTCAGGGCACGGGCATGACCGTGTCGGGGGTCTGGGCGGGCCTCAAACCTCTGAAGTGGACCCATGAGGCCGAGCGCCTGAGCATCGACCTCGCCCGGCCCAGCCGGGCCGGGGAGACCCTGCGGCTCCGCATCACCTATGCCGGTATCCCGGCCGATGGCCTCATTATCGGCCAAAACCGCCATGGCGACCGGACCTTTTTCGGCGACAACTGGCCCAACCGGGCCCACCATTGGTTGCCGGTGGTGGACCACCCGGCGGAGA
>RFHL01000178.1 GCA_003696875.1 Bacteroidota bacterium
ACCTACCCGTAAGAAGGCCCTGGGGCGGGGATTGGGGTCTATCCTCCCGACCGATGTGCAGACCGAGCAGCCCCAGCAGGCGGAGATTCCGGTGATCCAGATTGAGCGCAATCCCTACCAGCCCCGGCAGGAATTTGAGGAGACGGCGCTGCAGGAACTGGCCGATTCGATCAGGGTGCATGGCATCATCCAACCGCTGACGGTGCGCAAGCTGGCTGACCACAAGTATCAGCTGATCTCTGGCGAGCGGCGCCTGCGCGCCTCGAAGCTGGCAGGCCTGCAAGTGGTGCCGGCCTATGTGCGGGAGGCCAATGACGAGCAGATGCTGGAAATGGCTCTGATTGAGAACATCCAGCGCGAAGACCTGAACCCGATTGAGGTGGCCCTCTCGTACCAACGGATGATCGAAGAGCTCAATCTTAAGCAAGAGGAAGTGGGCCAGAAGGTGGGCAAGCAGCGCAGCACGGTGACCAACTTTCTGAGCTTGCTGCGCCTGCCGGACAAGCTGCAGATCGGCCTGCGGGATGGGACCATCAGTATGGGCCACGCCAAGCCGCTCAAAGGGATTTCGGATCCGCTCTTGCAGCTCCGGGCCTATGATGAGGTGGTGGAAAAGGGGCTCTCGGTGCGCCAAACGGAGGAACTAGCCCGCCGCTACCGCGAGACGGATCCCAAGAAAGCCGACGCCAAGGATGCCCGCCCCACGGCCCGGCAGATTCAGCTGCGCAAGCTGGGCGAAGATCTCACGGCCAAGTTTGGCAACAAGGTACAGATTTCGCAAAAAGCTACCGGCAAGGGGGCGATCCAGATTCCCTTCAACTCGGATGAGGATCTGAACCGGATTCTGGAGATGTTTGGGATGTAGGAGAAGGGAGAATGGGGAAGTGGGAAAATAGGGCTAATTCTTGGGGGGTTGCTTTTCCTTGATGAGTGGTCATTGCGCGCCCGTTGCTGTCCAGGATTCCGAACCTCAGGGAACCCGTCGAAGGGTGTCTATATGGAGGATATATATGCTGCGGCGGAAAGCGGTCAACGGATCGGAACAAGAGAGACCACCCAACGGGCAGAATATCGTATACCATTTTTTCCTGGCAAGCCTGATGAACCAACCATTCAGGCCTGGGGAAACACCTTGAGGCGTATGGCGAGGATGATGCATATGGACTGGAAACCGGTGGTGCTGGCGCTGCTATGCCTGCTGGCGCTGGGGGGAAGCCTGCGGGCGCAGGTGGACAGCACCGGCCTGGGACAGGCCGACAGCCTGCCCGCACCGAGCCGCCCGCCGCTGGACTCGCTGATGCCGGATACCCTGCCCCAGCTGGTGCACCCGATTATGGTCAATCTGGCGGATACCTCCCGCCGGGCCAAGCTCAAACTCCGGCTGGGCCGGCTGGAGACCCGGCTCAAAGATGAGCTCCCCGAACTCTACGTCAAAGACGGCAAAAACCGCCTGCGGATCCACATCCCCTGGCGGGATGATATCGATGTCCCCTTTCCGCGCGGGCTGCTGCCCGCCCCAATCCCGCCCCCCTTCATCCCAGAAGTGGCCTGGCAGCGCAGCCTGATTCTCCCCGGCTGGGGACAGGTCTATAACCGAGGCTACTGGAAGGTGCCTCTTTTCTACGCGGGCTATGCGGCGGCGGGCTGGTGGATCAACTATAACCAGCAAGAGTACCTGCGCTACCGCCGCAATTACTACTGTGCGGCGGGGGTGGATCCCTGCGACCCCGAGCCCGAGCTCTCGGGCCTGGATGCCTCGGGTCTGCGCAACCGGCGCAACCAGTTCCGACAGGCCCGGGATTATGGCATCATCATCCTGGCCGGCTGGCATATCCTCCAGGTCGTCGAGGCCTATGTCGATGCCCACCTCAAGGGGTTTGACGTGTCGGAGGACCTGAGCTTCCACCCCATGCCGCTGGTCCCACCGCCCGCGCTGGGCGGGGGGGCCAGCCCGGGTCTTGCTTTCACCTGGGCCTTCTGAGTGGACGGGCCCTGGTCCATGCTTTGATCTCTCACCCCTTCGCTTCTCAACGATGCTAAGAATCATTCTACTTGGATACGGAAAAATGGGTCAGGCCGTGGAAAATGCCGCCCTGGCCCGGGGCCACGAGATCGTGGCCCGCCTGGATCGGGATGACCTGGACCAGCTCGCGGAGCTGGGACCCGCCCAGGCCGATGTCGTAGTCGAGTTTACCCAACCCGACGCCTTTATGGACAACCTGCGCCGGGTGATGGCCCAGGGCCTACCTATGGTCACCGGCACCACCGGCTGGCTCGAGGCTCTGCCCCAAGCCCGGGAGATCGTCGCTGCTGCCAGCGGCGGCCTGCTCTACAGCAGCAACTTCTCGGTGGGGGTCAATGTCCTTTTTGCCCTGAATCGTCGCCTCGCTCAGCTGATGAATGCCTATCCTGAATACGACTGCTTTGTCGAGGAGCGGCACCATCGCCACAAGGCCGATGCCCCCAGTGGAACGGCCCGCAGCCTGGCGGACCAGATCCTGACGGGTCTGGACCGCAAGACACACCTGGCGGGACCCGACCTCATGCAGCGGGCGCCCCGCCCGGAGGAGCTGTCGGTGGGCTTTGTGCGGAGTGGAGAGATCCGGGGAACCCATCAGGTGACCTACACCTCGGAGGTGGATACGCTTACCATTTCTCACACGGCCCACAGCCGGGCGGGCTTTGCCCAGGGGGCCGTGGTGGCCGCCGAGTGGCTGCCGGGGAGGGTCGGAGTCCATGATTTTGCGGACCTCTTTGTGGAGTAAATCAGGGTAAGCCTTGCCTCACCCCGAGCTTACAAAGCAAAAGGGCGTCCCACATGCGGACGCCCTGAAACATGGTGTCTGTAGGTGAATCCATTAGTCGGGATAGCGCACCTGGAAGTAGAGACTGGTGATGCCCCCTTCCCAGGCGACGCGCGCTTCGTACATCCCGGCCGTAAGCGCTTCGGTGTTGATGAGAATCCGGCGATCACTGCCCGCTACGGTAAACAGGCGTACGCCTCGCTGGTTGACAATCTGAACCGTCCGAATGGGACGCGGGGCCGCCACGACCACATAGCCCTGGGCGGTGTAGTTCATCAAAATGGGTTCTCCTTTTTGTCCGGGATCAGAAGGTTGCACGGAGAATTTGCCCGGCATCAGATCATCTACCCCAATAGAAATCTGGGCCTGCATAGACTGGCTCAAAAACAGAAAGACGAGGGAAAACATGGACATAAGGAGTCCCCGACGCCAGATGGCGGTCATGTTGGTACGCATGGGTATAATGGGTCTGGGAGCCTGGAGTGTTCTCCAGGTTCGGGTTAGAGGATAGTTTTGAACGCTACTTTGTACATTTGCAAAACTATTCGATCATACAAAAATAACCAACCTCATACCAAGCCAGGCCCTACGTCTGGCTCCCCACACAGGCCACCCGAATTCTTACAGGCAAGCTGGCCCCCAAACAATAGACCGTATCAGATCTACACCTGTGTATTTCAGGTACTTAAAACTAAACAAGTATTCAAAATACTGACACAAACGGCCCTAACATGACGTAGTCGCCCCCTGAAAACAGGTAAGCACGGGCCCTTTCCTTGCAAACAAAGCGGGCGGCTCCTGAGGAGCCGCCCGCAAAAAGCCATCAATTTCCCTCCGGCTC
>RFHL01000179.1 GCA_003696875.1 Bacteroidota bacterium
AAAAAAAAAAAAGAAGGAGGAGGGAGGGCGTACCCCCCGGCCTGCCAGCTGGCAGGCCGGGGGGCGCGTGCCTCCGGGCTCGCTGCGCTCGGTCCTTCGGACCAGGCCCTCCGGCCCGCTCACGCCGCCGCAGGCCATCCCGCATGTATGGAATCCGGCGAAAGCCTCGGTAAGCTGGTCAAAGCTCTTACCGGCAGGCCATCCCGCATTTATGGAATCCGGCCCCATAGGCGCTCTATTGGACGAAGATCCCTCCTTTTCACGCCGGTTCCCCGGGGCCTCCGGGTTCCCGTCTGACGAATTTCCTCCCCTGGTACCACCTGGGACGGAAATTCGTTATCTTGCTTTCTACCCTCATTAACCCATGTCTCCACATGCTTCCCCGATCCTTCCCTGTGTCTTTCCCCTCCCGTCTCCTGCGATGGCTGGCTCCGCTGCTGTCTCTGGGATGCCTCTTACCCTTCACGACCATGGCCCAGCCTAGCACTGACTTTCCGGCCCTGTGGCAGCAGGTCGACAGCCTGGCCAGCGCGCGGCGCAGTCGCGACGCCGCCGAGCTGTCGGCCCGTATCGAGACCCTCGCCCGCGCCGAGGGCAATCCCGTCGAGGCCCTGCGGGGCTTGCTGCACACCCTCCGCTTCCGCACCGAGTATACCGAGAAGGCCGACTCCCTCAACATCGCCACCCTGCAAGCACGCCTCCAGGCGGCCGAAGGGATCGAGCGGCCCATCCTGCACTCGCTGCTGGGCGAGACCTACATGCAGTACTACAACTACCATCGCTGGGAGATCGCCGATCGCGCCGCCCAGGAGGTGACTGCCGCTGACTTTGCCACCTGGGATGCTACCACCTTTCTGCGCGAGAGTGGCGCCCATTATCTGGCGGCCCTAAGCCCGGCCGAGCTGCTGCAGCAGAGCCCCGTCGGTGCCTATGCCCGCTTGCTCAACCCACAGGAAGGCAGCGCCCGATACCGGCCTACGCTCTACGACCTGCTGGCTCACCGCGCCCTGGATCACTTCTCCAACTCGGCCAACACCCTGCCTGAGTCAGAGCCCCGCTTTGTGATCCCGTTGGAGGCTGGCATGCAGCCAGCGGAGGCATTTGTCCAGGTGGAGTTGGCTACCCCTGACACCAATAAGGCCCTATTCCGGGTGATGACGCTTTTGCAGACCCTCACCCGCTGGCACCTCACTACCGGCAACCGCTACGCCCTGGTCGACCTGGATCTTAAGCGCCTGTCTTTGGTGCGAACTGAGGCGGAAGGGGAGAATAAATCATCGGCCTACCTGGCAGCCTTGCAGGCGCTGGAGACAGGCTATGCCGGCCATCCGGCCCAGGCCGATGTGACGTATACAATCGCCCAGTGGTACGCCGAGCAGGCCCGCAGCTACGACCCCTTCGCGGCCGACCCGGTCGGCCGGGACAGTTACCTGACGGTCCGCGACCTTTGCCGCAAGACCACCGAGGCCTATCCCGGCAGCCGAGGCGCTACCAACTGCGCGGCCCTGCTGAGTCGTATTCAGGAAAAAAGCCTCTCTTTGCAGGCAGAGGCCTTTGTGGCACCCCGGCAGGTTTTTCCGGTATCCGTGGCTTTTCGCAACCTTGATCGCCTCTTTTTCCGGGCGGTGCGTTTGACACCGGCCCTGCAAGAGGCCCTTTCGGGGCTACGCTACCACCAGCAGGATGAGCGGCTTAAGCTGCTCATGGCCGCCCCGGCGGCCCGGAGTTGGACTCAGCCGCTGCCGGAGGCCCGCGACTTCCATCCGCATCGCACCGAGATCGCCGCTCTTGGGCTCCCCGCCGGGAACTACATCCTCCTGGCCTCCGACAGCCGCAATTTTGAGTTGAAGGGACACGCCATTGCCCTGCTTGATGTCCAGGTGACCGGCATGGCCGTGACCGGCTTCTCGACCCAAGACGGGCAGCGGGTATACTACCTGACCGACCGGCAGACTGGGGCCCCGCTGGCGGGCGTGCGCGCCGAGGTGAAGGGCCGCCCCCGTCCCGCCCCACGGGTGGGGACCTCTCCCGCACCGGTGGACACCCTTATGGCCACCGACGACCAGGGGCGCCTGCAGCTGGGTCCCCGCTACACCCGGGAGTATCTGAACATCAAGTTTGTCCAGGAAGACGACGTACTCGAAACCAACGCCTACTACCTGCGCCCCGATAGCGAACCCTCTGCCCGGGAACGCACCGTCTTTTTCACCGACCGGCGTATCTACCGCCCGGGACAGACCATCTACTTCAAGGCACTGGCCCTGCAGCAGGAGGGGGATGAGACCCGTTTGTTGCCCCGGCACCGCCTGGCCGTCACCTTCTATGACGCCAACCGGCAGGAGGTGAAAACCCTACAGCTGCAAACCAATGAGTTTGGCTCGGCCAGCGGGGAGTTTGTGGCGCCTCTAACCGGTCTTACCGGGACCATGACCCTCAGCACCGGCTATGGGGATCATGACGTGAACGTGGAGGAATACAAGCGGCCGACCTTTGAGGTCACCTTTAAACCCGTATCCGGGGCCTATGCCTTGGAGGAGGAAGTTACTGTCACCGGTCAGGCCGCGGCCTTTACCGGGGCGGCCCTGGATGGGGCCACGGTCAGCTATCGGGTGGTACGGGAGGCTCAGTTTCCGTATTGGTACTTCTGGGGCCGTCGTCCCGGCCGCTCCGAGACCGCCGAGCTGGCCCGGGGTGAGGTGACCACCACCGCAGACGGGGCGTTTTCCATTCCCTTCACCCTGGCTCCAGACGCTGGTCTGGACCCGGCTGACAAGCCCGTTTTTACCTACACCATCTATGCCGATGTTACAGACATCACCGGCGAGACCCGGAGTGGACAGGCCAGCCTGCGGGCAGGCTACGTCGCCCTGGAGTTGGGCCTGGACCTTCCCGACCAGCTCTTTCAGGATCGCCTGGCTCCGGTCGGCTTACAGGCCCACAATCTAAGTGGCGAGGCTCAGGCCACGGAAGCCACCCTGCGTGTCTTCCCGCTGAAGGCCCCGGCCCAGGCCTTCCGGCCTCGTCTCTGGGAGCGACCCGATATGCAACTCTATACCGAGCGCGAATACCGGCAGCGTTTCCCGCGGGATCTCTATGCCCAGGAAGACACCCGCCACAGCTGGCCGGCAGGAGCGGCCATCGTGGACCAGGCGGTAGCCTGGTCGGGCGAGGAATCGCTGACCCTGACGGCCCTCCGGGACGCCGCTCCCGGAGCCTACAAGGCGGTGCTGCGCGTAGATTCCCTCGACCTAGAAGTAGTCCGCTACTTTACGCTATCGGCCGCTCCTACGGCCGCCCCGGCCGTGCCTACCTGGCTGGACCTGCACCTCAGCCAAAGCCAGGCCGAGCCTGGCGATACGGTCGTCGTACATTTGCACACCTCCGAGAAGAAACTCTGGGTGCAGTATCAGCTGAGTTTCAAGGGCCAGACCCTGGATGAGCAGCTCCTGGTCTTGACCCCGGAGGGACACAGCCTGACTGTACCCATCGACGAGGCCTACCGAGGTGGGCTGATGGTGCAGTGTACCGCGGTCGCCTACGGACGCGCCTTTAGCCAGGCTGCGGGCATCACGGTCCCCTGGACCAACAAGGAGCTACAGCTAAGCTGGGAGACCTTCCGCTCCGACCTGCTGCCGGGGCAGCAGGAGGAATGGCGGTTGCGCATCCGCGGGCCGCAGGCCGAGGCGGTGAGCGCCGAGATGGTGGCGACCCTCTACGACGCCTCGCTGGACGCCTTCCGGGCCAATCAGTTTGCGCTCTCTCTATACCCGCAGTACCGCCGTCCGCTGTCAACGGTGGAGGCCGGTTTTGGCAGCCATCGCAGCCAGCTGTATGCCCAGAACTGGAACACCTATCAGGCGGGACAGCGGCAAGGCTACGACCAGTTTGACTGGTGTGGCTTCAGCATCGATGCCCCGTGGCGGCATCTGGTGCGGGGTTCAGGAGACGCTCAGCGGATGGTGACAGCCGAGTTGGCTATGGATGGCCCGCCCTCGCCGGCGCCTGCCGGCGAGCCGGTGGCCGCCGAAGAAAAATATTTGGCGGACTCCACGCTGGGTGACGAAGGGGCCGCCGATTTTGAATTTGGTGACCAAGGTGAGGCTACGGCCGAGTCCGAGCCGGCTGCGCCCCAGATTCGCAGCAATCTGAATGAAACGGCCTTTTTCTTCCCCCACCTCCAAACCAATGCCGAGGGAGAAGTGATCCTCGCCTTCAAGATGCCAGAGGCCCTGACCCGCTGGAAATTTCTGGGCTTGGCCCATACCCGCGATCTGGCCATTGGGACCTTGGGCGGTGAGACCGTCACCCAAAAAGACCTGATGGTGGTGCCCAACCTGCCCCGCTTTGTGCGGGAGGGGGATCGCATCCGGCTGACAGCTAAGGTTGTGAATCTGTCTGAGAAAGAATTGAGCGGTACCGCCACCCTGGGATTGCTTGATGCGCTGAGCCTGGCCCCGGCCGATGCGGCCTTTCAAATGCAGGCCAGCCTGAAGCCCTTTACGGTGGCGGCAGGTGGCAGTACGGTTCTGGGCTGGGAAATTGTCGTGCCCGAGGGCGGGCCCCAAGCCCTGATGACCCGCTTTGTCGCGCAGGCCGGAGACTTCTCCGATGGACAGGAGAATGTGTTGCCTGTGCTGACCAACCGGATGCTGGTGACGGAGACCCAACCGCTGCTCCTCCGCGCCGGGGACCGGCGCGAGACGGTGCGCTTCGAAAACTTGCTCAATGCCGGAGATTCCAAGACCCTGCGACACGAGCGCCTTACCCTGGAGATGACCACCAATCCGGCCTGGTATGCCGTGCAGGCGCTGCCCTACCTGATGGAGTTTCCCCACAGTTGTACGGAGCAGATTTTTTCCCGCTACTATGCCAATGCGCTGGCGACCCATATCGCCCAGGCGACGCCCCAGCTGCAGGCGGTCTTTGCCGAGTGGCAGCAACTGCCCGCCGACGTGGGCCTGGTTTCCAATCTGGAAAAAAATGCGGATCTGAAGCAGGCCCTGCTAACCGAGACGCCCTGGGTCCTGCAAGCCCAGAGCGAGTCCGAGCGGAAGCGGCAGATTGGAATCCTCTTTGATATGGGGCGTATGGCCCAGGAACTGCAGCAAGCGCAGCAGCAGCTGGCCCAGCGGCAAGGCGCCACCGGTGCGTTTAGCTGGTTTCCGGGTATGCCCGAGAGCCGCTACATCACCCAGCTCATTGCCACGGGCATGGGGCAGCTGACCCACCTGGGCATCAGCTTGAGTGGCGATCAGGAGCGGG
The DNA here is from genome assembly GCA_003696875.1 of Bacteroidota bacterium. Taxonomy (GTDB): domain Bacteria; phylum Bacteroidota; class Bacteroidia; order J057; family J057; genus RFHL01. Next base: position 5,263 of record RFHL01000179.1, read on the forward strand.
CCAGTCTGGCCCAGGCGGCGGTGGCTTATCTGGATGCCCAGGTGCGGGAAGATTACCAGCGCCTGATTGACCTAAAGGCCAATATGGACGAAAACCACCTTTCGCCTACCCATATCCAGTATCTGTACATGCGCTCCTACTATGATGCCTCCAGCCTGCAGGATGCGGATCGCCCGGCCTATGATTATTTTTACGGTCAGGCCCGGCAGTACTGGAACAAGCAGAGCCTGTACATGATGGGCATGCTGGCGCTGGTTTTCCAGCGCAACGGCGATGCTGCCCTGGCCTCCGAACTGATTGAGGCCCTGCGGCAAAATGCCGTCATGAATCCTCATATAGGAATGTATTGGAAAAGCCCGGGGGGCTACTTCTGGTATCAGGCCCCGATTGAGCGGCAGGCACTCTTTATCGAGGCCTTTGACGAGGTGGCCGGCGATGCCGAGGCGGTGGATGAGATGCGGGTATGGCTGCTGCAAAACAAGCGCACCAATGACTGGGGCACCACCCGGGCCACCGCGGCCGCCTGCTACGCGCTCCTGCAGCGTGGGGAGGATTGGCTGGGTGAGGCACCACCTGTCTACATCTCCCTGGGAGACATCAAAGTAGATCCCTCCGCCAGGCCCGATGCAGAGGTGGAGACCGGAACGGGGCACTACCAGACCAGCTGGTCGGGGGATGAGATTGTCCCGGAAATGGGAAAAATCAAGCTGAAGCGTGACGGCCGCGGCCTGGCTTGGGGGGCGCTCTATTGGCAGTACTTCGAGCAGATGGACAAGATTGGCTATGCCGAGACGCCGCTTTCCATTCGCAAGGAGCTTTTCGTGGAGGAGCGCTCTCCCAACGGTCCGGTTCTCCGGCCGCTGGAAGCTGAGGGGAGTCTCCAACCCGGTGACAAACTGGTGGTTCGGATTGAGCTGCGCGTGGATCGCGCCATGGAGTATGTTCACCTCAAGGACCTGCGGGCCGCAGGACTGGAACCGATCAACGTCCTTTCTGGCTACCGATACCAGGGCGGTCTGGGGTATTACGAAAGCACCCGCGACGCGGCCACCCAC
>RFHL01000016.1 GCA_003696875.1 Bacteroidota bacterium
CTGGGCCAGCCCCACCAGACCCGCCTGCAATGGCAGGGACACACCTGGCACGGCTTCTATGACCCACAAAGCGGTCAGTTTGTCCTGGGGCACGATTAAGGTCTCTGAATTCAGCGCGCGGCCCCTTCTTGACGGAGGGGCCGCGCGCATTTATCCGTTACATTTCCTAGCGAGAGTAATTCGGTGCTTCCTTGATGATCTGCACATCGTGGGGGTGACTCTCCCGCAGACCGGCATTGGTGATGCGGGTAAACTGCCGGGTCTGTAGCGTAGGGATGTCAGGTGAGCCCGTATAGCCCATCCCGGCTCGCAGCCCTCCTTCCATCTGGTAGATCACCTCGGCGACCATCCCCTTGTAGGGCACACGACCGACAATGCCTTCAGGCACCAGCTTCTTAATGTCATCTTCCACATCCTGGAAGTAGCGGTCCTTACTCCCTTCCTTCATGGCCTCAATCGAGCCCATGCCCCGGTACGTCTTGAAGCGACGCCCTTCGAAGAGAATGGTTTCCCCCGGACTCTCGTCGGTCCCGGCGAGGACCCCTCCCATCATGACAGAACTGGCGCCGCCAGCGAGGGCCTTGACCATATCGCCCGAGTACTTGATGCCACCATCGGCGATGACCGGTACCCCGGCCGGAGCGGCCGCCTTCACCGCTTCGAGAATAGCCGAAAGCTGAGGGACACCGATGCCTGCCACCACACGGGTGGTACAGATACTGCCCGGACCTACACCTACCTTCACCCCATCGACGCCCGCGTCGATCAGGGCCTGAGCCCCTTCCCGGGTGGCGATGTTGCCACCGATGATCTGCAGATCCGGAAAGCGCTTACGCACCTCACTGATCACCCGCAGCACGCCTTGAGAGTGGCCGTGGGCGGTGTCCACCGTCACGACATCCACCCCTGCCTTTTCCAAAGCGCTGATCCGGTCAAAGGTATCGGCCGTTACGCCTACGGCAGCGCCTACCCGCAGCCGGCCCAACTCATCCTTGCAGGCATTGGGGAAG
>RFHL01000180.1 GCA_003696875.1 Bacteroidota bacterium
CTGCAAGGTCGCGGTTCGACACAGCGCACAGCAAGCAGTACCCAAGACTTAGAGGAGGGCGGGGATCGTATGACCCAGTATGCGCGCGGAGTGGGGTCTTCATCGCGGCGGCTAATGCGCAGAAGTTACGCCCAGTGCAGCTGACGACCGATAATCCAGGACACGTAGAAGTGGCATGCCTCTCTTTGGTGCAGACTGGGGCGACTGCAGCGCCCATGAGCTGCAGTGGCAGGCCAAGAGACACTGAAGGCGATGCAACTGGGCGTGATACACCGCGAAAGGACAGCAGCGGGGAGCGGGATGATGACCTCCTGCAGAAGGGCATAGTGGAGCTCATCAGCTTTAACCTCCAAGGCCTCAGCGATGCCAAGCGCACCATCCTTGAACAGGGAGCCTGGGAGGCCAATACCCCTCCAATAATCGCCCTCCAGGAAACGCACCTACTCGATAGAAGGGCGCCCGAGTTATGGCTGAGGGGCTACGTTCCCTATCATCAGCCGAGAACCCAGCACGGCGGGGGGGTCCTGTTATTAATAAGGTCGGACCTGATGTCGGAGGACGTCCCAGGCTACTCCGGAACGTTCACGGTAACCAAGGGCGCAACGCGGAGAAATGCGACGCAGCGTGTGGGCGCAGAATGGATAACGCGTCGGGTGTTCCTGACTCCGACTATCAGCGTGAGGGTATGCAGCCTCTACATATCTCCGAACTGCGTCGACGAGGCGCTCCGCTGTGAGGACCTACTTAGGGTTCTAAAGGACCAAAACAGGAGGCCCAAGATGAGGAGGGACAAGACCACGCACTAGATAACGACCAAGTCCTCCCCTTCAGACTGGGAGCCCAGGCGGGGCGCTGCCTGACTGAGCAAGCACACATCATGGCACTAAGACCGGATGACACTAGGCTGGGTGAAGCGTTTGACACGGGTGTGGCCATCGGCTTGACAATTCCGATAAGCGACCCTCAACCAATTCCGGCCGGCGGAGGCAGCTCCGGGCCCACGAACTCTGCAGCGCAGCAGGGCCGACACGGAGGGCCCCGATCAACACAACAACGGAATGGTTAGACAGAATGGTCACAGGCCACGCGTTTGACATAGCTGGCAACGCTGTATTTGATGGAGACAGCGACCGTGGAGACGAAGGCTCGGAGGAAGGGGGAGGACTAGTGGCGAATCACCAACGGGAACAATACGCACTGACGAAGGAAGCACAGGCTGAGAATGCCGCCATGTACAGAGAACGGCAGGACCGCCCTGTTGCATCCCTAGCATCTACCCTAAGACTGACGAACCACCGCGTTATCCTAAAC
>RFHL01000181.1 GCA_003696875.1 Bacteroidota bacterium
CCTTTTCGGCGTTCTGCCGCAAATCTCCCACCGTACGCCGGGGTGCGTCGGTATCGCCCGTCTGCAAGCCGCGCCGCCATGATGCGAACCGGTTCCTGATAGACCGTTCGGCCTGCTGCCCCTCGCCCTCCAGCAATTGTTTCAGGATCGAATTGACTTCTTCTCTTGGCAGGGCATCGATCCACTTTTCCATTTCCCGTCGCGAAACTTCTGGCTCCGGCGCAGACGGGCTGCCCATGCCGGCACCCGCCAGCAGGTCCGGGGCTACCTCCAAAAATTCGGCCAGCGCCTGCTGGGCTGCTGTCAGGTTTCCCAATCCACTCACGGACAGCGGCTCCGCCTCCTCGTCATCCATCATCTCCCCGGCCACGGCCGGCAGCCAGCCGATGTACAGGCTGCGCAGGTCCCCGCGCAAGAGTTCATCGCGCACCGGGGCCAGACGCGCCATCCAGCCGCGGCCGTCCTCCAAGGCGAAGCGGTCGTAGTTTTTCGACTCCTCCAAACACCAGGTCATGATCCAATGGGTCCTGGTGGCCTTGATATCCAACAGGTAAGGAACGGCCACGGCCTTAGCCGTCTCTTTGGTCAATGCCTCCATGGGCAGCCGCACCATGAAAATGGCCGTCACCCAGCTGGCCACATAGACATGAGCATCGAAATAGCGCTCCATCAGCTGGCCTGGGTCGCCCTTGAAGTCGCCCCAATTATATTCGTTGGTGAAGCTGACCGGCGTGATCGTGGCCCGAGTTGAAAGCGTCCTCAGCTCCGCCATCTCCTCCGCCGTCAGCGGCCGGTCGATGGCCAGGAACTCGTAGTATTGGTATTCACTCATGATCGTGTTCCCAAGTCGTTTCTTTCGACAACCCAATGCAATGCTTCTTTCTCATGATTTCAAGCCGTCGCCTCAAATCAATCTGAACTCCTGGCACAAAAAACAGAGCCACCCGCCCAATGCATTTCGCCTAGTCTTACTCCATGTCTGCGCCGGCCGGAAACCATTGTGCGGGGCGCTGCCAATTGCTGATACGACTTAAGGCCATGGGAGATTTGGTCAATATAATTGATCCCTGAGCCAGCAGCAACGTTCGCGAGTATATCTAGAGAGCCTTGTCAGGATCACTCTGAACTGGTGTGCAGGACTCCAGCCGTTTGAAAATCCGCTCACGATCTTGCTGCGGGTGGTGCAGTGCAGGTCGGATTGGGAGCGGTAATACCTGTCCTTTCGCCATCGGGCTGGATTTCCGACGATATGGGCCGCGGTGCGTTCATATCTGCCACGGCCGCGAATGATGTGATCGTGAAACCCGATTTGCCGCACGGACGTGGTTTCGGATGCTCCATTTCGGCAACCCATTTCAAAATGGAAGGAGGTTGCTTCCGTGTCTGACAAACGTCGCCATGACCGCAGCGATTCCTGCGCGCAGAAATGCGACCGTGAATTCATTTCCCGTGTCGAGAGCCTCCATGCGGATTGCATGGATCGGTTCCAGGAATGCGAATAGGCCTGTGAACGTTCCTGAACTCAGCGCCATGGCCGCCCCAAGCGCTGACGATAAATCCCGGGCCGTCTCTGGCGCTTGATGAATCCTTCATGGCAAGGAGACGACCCTTCGATTTCGGGCATCTTTGCGGCAGGAGCGCACAGCCGTGGGCCCCCGCCTCGCGTACGCTCCTGTTTTGAGGGGCCGAAAGGGCTGCACATCCTCAAGGGGGCGAAAACGGTGCTGATTCGGATTTCCGCTTGGGTCCGGGCTGTCCGGTCCGGCGTGGGTCGTGTCACAGCAGCAGGGCGCAACTTGTCATAGCTTGTCATAACTCCCCTTCCGACAACCGGTACCGCTTCGTGGGATCCGTGGGCTGGTTCCCCGCTCCACGAGCAGGCTCTTTTCCACCATGCCTTTCAGGTCTCGCTGGAGTGTGCGCCGGTTGACCTCCGGGCAG
>RFHL01000017.1 GCA_003696875.1 Bacteroidota bacterium
CTGGCCCCGGCGGCTGCTGGTGGGTTTTGTAAGCCTGGGCCTGATCCTGGGGGCAATCGCCTGGTATCTGCACGAGCCCCGCCCCTCGGGGCAAAGTGGTCCTGAGGCTGATGCGCTGGCCCGCCGCATGATGGCGGCGGTGGACTGTGCCGCCTGGGACAGCCTGCCGGCGGTAGCGTGGACCTTTGCGGGGCAGCATGATCACCTCTGGGACAAAGAGCGCCACCTGGCGCGGGTGCAGTGGGGCACCAACGAGGTCCTCCTCGACATCAACGCCAAAACGGGCATTGCCCGGGTAGAGGGTCAGGAAGTCACCGGGGAGCAAAAAGCCTCGCTGATCGATCAGGCCTGGAAGTTCTGGGTGAATGATGCCTTTTGGCTGAACCCGGTCTGTAAGGCCTTTGATCCGGGGACGAGCCGGAGCCTGGTGCCGCAGCCGGAGGGCGATGCGGCCCTGATGGTGAGCTACAGCAGTGGCGGAGCCACGCCGGGCGATGCCTACCTGTGGCATCTCGGTCCCGATGACAGGCCGGAGGCCTGGCAGATGTGGGTTTCGGTGATCCCAACCGGGGGCATGCGGTCGAGCTGGGACAACTGGCAACAGTTGCCGGGCGGAGCCTGGGTCGCCACAAGCCACGAGATGGGCGTTACCCTTGCCCTGACCGATGTCCGGGGAGGCACGCTGGCCGAGCTCTCGCCGGAGGGGGATCCGTTTGCCACGCTATAAACCGGCGGGCTAGAGCCCGCCTAGATCTCATTGATCCCATTCCCCTTTTTGGATAACATGAGGGCCGGTTTAATGGCGAAGCAGCTTTCCCTGCCCCAGCAGATGGCCCTGTCGGTGCACCCGGTAGAGATACAACCCTGGTGGCAATGCCGACAGATCTAACACACTCCCTCCAGCCGGAACCGGCGCTACAAATACCTTGCGTCCTTGAATATCAAAAAGCTCGAAGCGGAAGCCCGGTTGACCAGCCGCAGGGGAAACCCAAAGCGGACCCGCGGTGGGATTGGGTCCGAGCTGATACCCCACCGGCTCTGGCATATCTGCCTGACTGGCGATCAGGAGCGGCGTCCCATAGACCAGGCTGTCCTTGCGGTAGTAGACCAATATCTCTGAATAGGTTGCGGTGGAACCAGCGAAACGACAATCCTCGAAATAGGGTCCGCCCAGGCCCCGGGTGTACTTCATGAGACAATATGTGTCTTGTCCCCAGAGCCCGACGGGAAACCAGCATAAACCCGAATCATACGTAATGATGGATGGAAGGTCCAGCCAGGTGCTGCTGGGTGTCAAGGTGTCCTGGAGCATCATTACAACATTTGCCTCATTTCTATTGTACGCTTCCCAGGATAAGCGATCCGTCCCGGGATGGAACCGAAACCCCATTTGGGTGGTATCCCGGGTATAGGAATGAAACGGATTATAGGAGGGGCCAAAAATCTCCACCTCCTTATCCAATAAATAGGTCACCGAATCTCCCAAATCTTCTCTACTGAGAATCCGATTGATGGTCTTGGTGAGAACAAACCCGTCACTCAAATGGTGTCCCTCGACATGCCACTCATCGCCCGGACTAAAATCCCATACCTCCCTCCAGGTGAGAGGTTGCATACCAGCCTCTGGGGTATTTATCCCGGCCAATCGGTATCGGGTCTGGGGCCCATATCGCCACTTGGGCGGAACATTGGGAAAAAAGGACAGATCCGGACTCTCCACGATTCCATGATGCTGGCTGACGCGTAGAAACAAGCTGTCAACGGCATGGGGCACCGCCTGATGATTGCTGTCGTGCATCTGAAAGGCTATGGTTTTCAGGGAATCTACCAAGCCCAGGAAGGAATCGGGTTCATGAGAGATGACACGACCGGTAATATAAAAACCGGAATCAGCCCATACTGGCCAGGCCTCTTGCAGGCTGGCCCCTAAGCGAAAGCGGAGCGTGTCTCCCCAACGGTTGAACAAAAGGTGCTCGCTGCTATCCCTCAAAATGATTTGAGGCCCCAAAAAACTGGGACCATAGGCAGTATAACATGTGTCATTCAGCTTTTCGATCCGGGTGGGCAAAATCAAGATGGTATCTCCCCCGAGGACCGTATCCTCCTTGACCCGAATACTGGCAAAAACGTCTTTGCCAGACACATAAAACAGGCCAAATCGACCGCTTTTTAGAAGATGGTAGTCTTGAGCCTGAATGTTGGCCCAGAATCCTATGATCAGGAGCAATAGAGGGATTTTCATGTGGAATGAGCTTGGGTCACAGGGCATCCGAATTCCGTAGCCTTCCAATCAAATTATTCCCCTTCGCAATAAACGGAAAGAACATAAGTCATTAGGCTTCAAATAATCTTGTCGCTTTGGAGAAATCTTCATGTTCCCTATCCTAACCTCATGGTCATTCACAGCATCCCAAACCATCCCATCAACCGGAACACCAATTGCCCAAAATACCCAGGGCTCATTCTCCCTGCCTCTTCAACCAGGCCCTAGGTGTCATCCCTTCCTGCTTTTTGAAGAAGGTATTAAAAACCGTCTTGGAATTGAAGCCGCTCTCGAAGGCGAGCCCGAGCAGGGTGAGATGCCGGTTTTCAGGGTCTAGGGCCAGGGTCTTGAAGTGGGTGAGGCGGTACTGGTTGATAAATTCGTTGAAGTTCTGCCCGAACTGATCGTTGATCAGGAAGGAGAGCTTGTTGGGGTGGATGTCGATGGCCTCAGCCAGGCTGCGCAGACTGAGCTGCGGGTCCAGGTAGGCGTGCCGCTCCTCGACCTCCGCCAGCAGGCGGGCCTTTTGGGCTGCTAGTTCCTTCGGATCGGGAGACGAATCGGTCACCCGATCGAAAGCTGAGGCTTCACCTGGCAGTTGCAAGGGGGAAACATGCAAAGCAGCAAAATCCGGCCGCGCCCGCAAGGGCGCGAGAAAGGGCTCGTAGCGATAGTTCATCACTTGGCCTCGCCGCATGGTGATGAGTTCGCGCAGCAGGTCCATGGCGGCCTCGGTATGGTCAGGATGATTGGCCAACAAAAAAAGAATGTATGGCACCAAACCCGCCTTATGGCGGACCGACTCCGTCCAGGCCGCGATGTCTTCCGCCGCCAAGTCCGGCGGCGTCTCGTGCAGGCAGGCAAACAGCAGGCGGGGAAGCGTCCCGCCTTCAGAAGGCCGCTCTGCCAGCAGGGCCTCCACGGTTTCCCGATCCCCAAGATGGATATGACACTGCAGCCTGAGCTCCTGTGCCAGCGCGAGGCTCGGGTCCATCTCCAGGGCCCGGGTCACATGCTGCAAGGCAACAGCGTATTTTTGCTGATAATAATACAGATTGGCGCGGGTATAGTGGTGATTGGCCGAGAGGGGATCCACCCTCAGAGCCTCACCGATGTAGGTCTGTGCCTCCGCAAAATACCCATTGGCGAGCAGCAGCTCGGTCATGGCCTCCAGAGCATCGGTATGAAAAGGGTTCACCGTCAGGGCCTGCCGGATGTGGGTATAGGCCTCCTGAAAGTGCCATTCGCCCCAGAACTCGCGCCCGACAAAAGACATATAATATTCCGCCGAGGTCGAATCAAGGGCCTGGCCTTTGAGAAAATTGGCCACGGCCTTTTCCAGGCCTTCGGCCTGGTCCATATAGCCCCACATGGCCAGCAGGCCATAGGTC
>RFHL01000182.1 GCA_003696875.1 Bacteroidota bacterium
AGCAGGGCCAGCGCCTGTACGGTCTTGCCCAGGCCCATGTCATCGGCGAGGCAGGCGCCCACGCCCCAGTGGGCGAGGCGACTGAGCCAGCGGAAGCCTTCTTCCTGATACGGCCGCAGGTCGGCCTGGAAGTCGGGCGGCACCACTGGCACCAGGCTGCGCGCTTCGCGCAGGCGGGCCTGCTGCCGCTTCCAGGCGGCATTGGCTTTCAGTTTCGCCCCGGCCTCGCTCATCTCTTCCAGCAGCTCACCGGCGAGCCCGTGCATGCGCAGCTCGCCCTTGCGGTTGGTGACCAAGGCCTGCATCTCCAGCAGGTGTTGCCGCAGCTTCTGGGTCAGGGCCAGGTATTGGCCATCTTCCAGCGTGACAAAGCGTGAGCTGGGATCATCCTGCATGCGTCGCAGCAGCTCTTGCAGGGCGATCACCCGTCCCTCTGACACCTGTACCTCCCCATCGAGGGCCAGCCAGTCCTGCTTGGCTTTGACCTGTAGGGCGACCTGGTTGAGGTCGGCCGTGCCGGCGAGGCGCAGCTTTTCGCCCTTAGGCCACTCCACCACGACCTGCCCTGCCTCCCGGAGGGGCAGCAGCTCGGTGAGCAGGTTGAGGGCGTCTTCGGTTTCTTCCAGCTGCCACTCCTGCCGATAGGCCGGATGTGCCTGTAGGGTCGGACAGGCGGCCAGCAAGGCATCTGCCTGGGCCTGCTCGGCCTTCAGGTCCCGCCGGGTACGGGTGCGGACACCTCCGACCTCGGCGATCAGCAACTCCCGCCCTTCGCCGGGTTTCAGGTAGGGGGGATCCGTCTGAAAGGGCTTCACAAAGAGCTCGACCTTAAAGCCATCCCCGATCGGCAGGAGGAGGATATGCGGACAGGCAGAGGCCTCCACGTCGGGTAGGTCGACCGATTCGCCCAGTAGTTCCGACTGTACGGGTAGTACGGGGGCAACATTGGCCACAGCCTTGGCCAGCAGATCGCGGGCCTTGATGGGAATCCGGATGCTACCTCGGGAAAAGAGCTGGAAAATCTCCCACTGAGCGGGAGTGACGTCCAGAAGCTGGTAGCGGGTATTGGTTTCGCGAATGAGCTGCGGGCCCGGGCGATCCACGGGAGGGTCCAGGGTCAGGACAAAGTGACTCCCTTCCTCGGCGACAATCAGCTCGGGTTTGGCCTGCACCAGCTCAACCGAAACACTGGGGTTGCTTTTCAAAAACAAGAGGGGATGGCCCGCCATTTGAGCAAAAGCCGCGTCGACATTCCATTCGTACTCATCGTTGCCATAGTAACCGTAGGAGTAGTGGTTGAGGGCCGACCGTATACGATGATCCTGCGCTGTGAGCTCATCTACCTCGCCGGTATAGAGGCGCTTCAGGGCAATGTTGCGACCCTTGGTCCAGCCGCCCTGCTTGCTGCGTTTCTGCTCAATGGGCTGGATTTCTTTGCGATCAAAGTCCACCAGCCAGATCACCCGGCTCCCAGGACCCTGGCTCTGGCTGGGGCTCTGCGCCTGCAGGCGCAGCATCACCTCCAGGGCCCGCTGCCAGGGCTCGGACTGCTCCAGCCGGTCCAGGAAGGTCGCCTCGCCGGCAGCCTGGGCGACAGCCTGGGCTTGTTGCTTAAGCTTGCGTGGCAACTCCTCTCCGGCCGCAGCCAGGATCGCCAGATATTCCCGGGCATATAGCGGGTATCCATGCTCGGTGGCTATCTCCAGTAGGCCACGCAGATGGGCCCTCAGGGAAGCCTCCATAGGCACATCGATCCAGATATGGACCAGACCTAACAGCATGGCCGCCAGGGGGCTGGGGTGCCCCTTCTTTGAGTTAAGACAAGACCGGGCGGCGGCCTCTTGGTTTTGCTGAAACAGGGCCGCCGATTCGATCACCTCAAAGGCGCCGTCATACATCGATTTGCGCCGGGCATAGGCCTGTACTTTGGCATAATCCTTTTCCCAAAGAAGCAGGAGCGCGTGAAATACCCCATTCCATTGGTCGGTAAAATAGCCGCGCGCCTTGAGGCGCCGGTTGGCCAGTTGAAAGCCTTCCAGGGCGGCGGCATGGTCGCCACGGATGAGCTCGATGGTGGCCAAATGCAGGGCCTGGAGCCCCGGATCTGGAAATCCCACCGGGTGGGACAGGAGGGCCTCCGCCTTGGCGACCTGTCCCTGCATGGCATAGAGGGAAGCCATCAGGTTGAGAATCTGCTGACGCAGGCGCTGGTCTGGTGCCTCCTCCAGCAGCTGCTGGAGCAGCGGCAGGTAGGGGGACACGTTTTCCAGGAAGCCAATTTTTCGCTGAACCAGCTCAAAGCAAATGTTTAGCTGGAACTGGGGCGAAAAACTGGCCAGAAAAGCCGGATCAAAGGGCCGGTCAAAGAAGTATCCGATGGGGTCAAAAGGCTGGCTGTCGTTGCGCCCCATGATGTAGCGGCTCATTTCCAGCCGCTCCAGAAAGGCCTTGCCTTCCCGCTCCATGAGCAGCAATTGCAGCTCCCGCAGGTGCTGATGCCAACTGCAGGTAAAGGTCGAGCGAATGGGGCTGGCCCGCCGCACCACCTCGGCCAAGGGGGCGACTGCTTCCTTCTCCCGCAGCACCTCCCGCAGGATCCGCCACGAGAGGTCGGGCTGGATGCGAAAGCGGGACTGCGTTCCGCGCTTGATGTACTTGGCCTTTTCGAGCTCCCGCAGGGCCTTGCGCATCTCCCTGTCCCCCTCCGGAAAATGCTCCTTGTATGGCGCGGGCAAGCCTCGCCGCATGTTTACCAGGGACCTGGCATCCATCGCTTCGTAAGCGACAGCCATCAGGACCAGGACCGCATACTGGTCTTTAGGGAGCTGGAGCAATTGAGAGGGAATACGGGAATCTTCCAAAAAGGTCATAGACTCAAGACACGGTGAACGGATCGGCCAAAACGATCCAGGTGGTTTTCGCCCCGCAAAAATAGCATTTTTTGTGGGAAGCGTTTTGACTTGCTCCCGGGCTTCCCCAAAAGTTCCTGGCCAGGGGGTAGGC
>RFHL01000183.1 GCA_003696875.1 Bacteroidota bacterium
AGCGCGGTTTCGCCGTAGAGCAGCCGCATCGCCCAGCAGAGCGTACCCCAGAGGGTGTCGGAGCGCAGCGAGCCGCGAAAGCCGCTGCGGGGCTTCATATAGACTACATAGGTAGCTTGCATAGGCGCTTATTCTTTGGTGGTCGAATAGGTAAGATCCGACATCTCACGCAGCGGCGTAAGGTCCGCATCGGTCAGAGGCTTGGTGGCTTTTTGGTAGGCAGCGTCGCTCTGCTTGTATTGCTCGGCAGTCAGGATCACCGGCTCGGCCAGGTGAAAGGAGATGCGACCATAGCCCCGGCTGCCCGACTTGCCCAGGAAGTTGTGCTCCAGCATGCGCAGGGCCTGCATCAGGTGGGCGAGGTCTGTATTGTACTGCGTCTCGGTGTCTTCCTCGTCAATGGCGTAGATGCCATAGACCAGCTCGAAGTTAAATTTCGAGCCCGCCACTACCCGCTCGATGAAGCGGGGGTTGGCCATGGAGGTCAGACGGTTGATGAAGTTTTCACCCTTGAATTCCGTGTAGAGGGTCTCCGACTCCAGGCCTTGCCACATTTCTTGCGTATCGGTGTCGGGATAAGCGTCGCGCACGATGAGACGCGTAGGACCGCGTTTGGCCTTGATGTTGACTTTTTTCGCGGCTTCGTCTTCCAGGGCTCCATAACCGAAAAGCCGGACGATCTCGGTATCGGCCGAAATTTCTCCCTTGGCATCCACTGCCCCCAACCCAAACTCCAGCAAGCTCCTCAGCTTGCCCTTTATGGAGCTTCCAGGGATGTAAGGCAGTTGATTTTTGGGATCGCGGATCACCGGGGAGTCTACGCCCCCGATCTCCATTTTTTCCTTGCTACCGCCGATGTGCAAACCGGTTTCGCACTCAATCTTGCCGCGCAGGATGAGGTTGGCGACAAAGGAAATCTTTTTGGTTTCAGACATGATTTCTTATGACTTGATGTGATAAGTTGATCGAATTGAAAGGGATGGCGGGTAGCGCTCCAGAAACCTGGTTTCAGGCCAGACTGAAACGAGGAACGACGAACCAAGAACCTTGAACCACCATGATCGAGGGGCTCACGTTTCCTTCCCGCCATAGAATTTGTGATAGGCCACTACGCTTTCGATCAGGTCAAAAAAGTTCTGCAGGGCCGCCGGTGGATTCTTGGACTTTATAACCCCATCGATGGCCGCCGAGATGAAGGTATAAAATGGCTTTACTGAGGTTTGACGGCCCGCCGCATACGCAAGGCGGGGCTTGAGCATGATCAACTGGGTTTCCACTTTCTGGGGAAGACCTTTGGGAGGGGCCGTGTCCTTTTCTTTGTTGGCCCGGGTTTTCTCCATCTTCCACTGCTGCTTCATCTGGGTCACCTGGCTGAAGAAGTTCCGCAGCTGGTGGGTTTTCATCGTACCGGCAAAAAATTCGCCCTGGGTTTGGGCAACATCTACCAGGTCTTTAGGACTGAGGACTCCCATGTCCTTGAGCATGCCGTGGGGCACCTTGGGGGCCTCTTTGGGGGGGTGGTTTCTGTGTTTACTCATATCAGCGGGCGCGTTTACGGGTTTTTAGAATGACGTAGTGGGTCGCAATGAGGAAGTTTTGCAGGAAACGGGCTTGGGTATCTCTTTCCGTGCTAAAATGGGCCAACAAGGTGGCCAGTACGCGTTTGGTGACCTGGTCTACCTGCTCTTCGGGCGTTCTCGCCGGGATCTCTCCGACCTTGATTTCCTTGTGGGTCATCTTTTGCCGGGCCACATAGTAGTGCAGGCGGGTCCGGTTTCGGAAGAGGGCCCCCAGGTTGACCCGGCCTCGCTCGGAGACCGTTTCCTTGATCATGCGGTGGACCCGGTGCAGCAGCACCCGGGAGATTTTGGCGGGATCTCCTTCACCACCGGTTTCAGGCACGCAGCGCAGCAGGTCCTCGCTGAACTGCAGCATCTCCCCAAACTGCGTCCACGACAGGGTGTGGTCAAAGACGCAGAGAGCGTCTTTCTCCCGGCCTTCCGGGGACTCGTAGTCCTTGGCTTTTTCTTCCGCCTCGGCTGCGTGCTCGGCAAACTTGGCCACCGGAAAGTGCTCGTCGCAGAGGAAAATGCCTGCGCTGAAGCTCAGATCGGAATTGGCACAGGCAAAGTGCCCGAAGTCCGCCCGCAGCCGCCTGGCAAAGTGCAGCACATTGATCCAGGAACCCACCACGAAGGCGTCATCGCCGCCAGAGTAGGTCACGTAGAGATCATAGGCATCGGCCAGGTGGTTCATATAGCCGGAGAAAAAGGTATCCATCTCCCGGCTCAGAGTCGCCGTCCGGGCAAAGGGCGTGCTTTGCTTTCCTCCTTTTTTCAAGCCCAGGGCAAAGATGCTTCCAAGGTTGTCTACATCCAGCCGCATCACCGCC
>RFHL01000018.1 GCA_003696875.1 Bacteroidota bacterium
GACCTATGGATTCGTAGCTGGAGCCTGCTGACGGGCATTCGCTTTCGGGTAGAAGGAAAAGAGCACCTGCAACCTGAGCAGGCCTATGTGATTGTGCCCAATCACTCCAACTTGCTGGACATTCCCCTCACAGGCTCCCGCATTCACCATCCCTGGAAGTGTCTGGTCAAGCAGGAGATTCTGAATGTTCCGGCCGTCGGCTGGATTATCCATAACATCGCCATCCCGGTGGATCGCTCTAGCAAGCGCAGCCGGCAACGCAGTCTGATTGCGATGGTGCGGGAACTTCAGAAAGGCATTTCCATCCTTATCTTTCCCGAAGGCACCCGTAACCGGACGCCCCAACCGCTAAAAAGCTTCTACTCGGGGGCCTTTATCATAGCCATCAAGGCCCAAAAACCCATCCTCCCGGTGGTGATCACCGGCATCCGAAAGTTGCAACCCGTCGACACCTTGCTCCTCTATCCGGGCAAGGTGACGATGACCTACCTGGAGCCCATCCCCACCGAGGGGCTCACCGACAAGGATGTCAAGGAGCTGATGACCCGGGTGTATGCCCTCATGGAGGCACACCTGGTGCAGCACGGTCCGGCCTTTCAGCATCTGGGGACAAAGGCAAACTAAGAAGGCAGCGTGCCAGCTATTTTAGCACAAAAGGCTAAAAAAGTACGGCAATAATGCCTATGTTTGAGCTGCTTTTTCTCAAACGCCCGCCTTATGCGTCTGATTGATCGTGCGGTGAAGGACCGTTACGTGGTCATTAACAAGAAGAAAGACCAGCTCATCTATCTGCCCCAGGGCAAGGAGCGCAAGCTTTCCAACCCTGAGGAGCAGGTCGAGTTGGAAACCTACGTAGATCTCATTTACACCTACGGCTATCCGCCAGAGAAAATCCGGGTCTATGAAAAGATCCAGATTGGCTCTTCTACCCGAGAGGCGGACATTGTCGTCTACCGCGACCGGGCGTGCAAGGACCCGCTGATCATCGTAGAGTGCAAAAAGCGCCATATTTCGGACCGGGTCTTTGAGGATGCGATCAATCAGGGCTTTTCCTACGCCGCCGTCACCAATGCCGAGTATGTCTGGGTCACCTCCGGGGACCGCCATGCGATGTATGAGGTCTGGCAGGACGCAATTCAGGAGCGGGAGAGCAACCAGCTCTCGCGCCTGCCCCGGCACAAGGAAGGCGGACGGCGTCAGGGTTTTTCCCTGCGGCGGAGCTGGCGCTGGCTCATGCGCCACCCCATCCTGAGCGATACCCTGCTGTACACCATTGTGCTGGTACTGAGCACCGTGCTCGCGGCCAAGCTAGCCGTGGAATACTTTCCGCAAATCCATCGCTTCACCCGCCCCCTTTGGGAGAAGCACAACATGGATTTCAATTGGATTTTTAATGCGATTGTCTTTATTTCCTCGCTTCTGAGCCTGGGTTTCGGCATGTTTTTCATGCGTTCGCATCAGTTCTTTGCCACCTCCCAGAGCCGCAAGCGTTTCACCTACATCATGATCGCCCTCATCCTTTTTCTCCCTGCCTGGTATGTGGGCGAATCGATGAGCAATCCGGACTGGTGGAAGTGGGTGACCTACGAGAAATACCGGCTAAAGGGCTACCCTACCCTGGTGTACCTGTGGCCCTACGTCAAGTCATTGCCGCTCCAGGTGCTGGCCATCTACGCCCTGATCTGGCTCATGAATCGCCGGCGACCCACCTGACCCCGGCCGCCATTTCCATATTTTCCGCCCATGCACCTGCCCGAAGGACTACCCGCCACCCTGACCGATACCTGGCAAGACCTTGTTGCCCAAGCTACTGCCACCACCGAACCCGGCCCCCGTCTGTTGGTCGCCGTAGAGCCGCCCAGCCTGCGGGACGCCAGTCTCGAAGCCCTGGCAGCCGCCACCCCTGACCAGTCCCACGCGGTGCTCGACCTGAGCACCCTGGCCGTTCAGTCGCTCGCCGACACCCTCGCCGAGAAGCTCGGGGCCCTGCCTGCTACGCCTCCCGGCCATATCCTCCACATTCTGCATGCCGAGGCGAGCC
>RFHL01000184.1 GCA_003696875.1 Bacteroidota bacterium
CAGCTGGCCAGGGCGACGGCGCCGTAGCGCACGCCCATCCAGTTGGAGGCGAGGCTGTAGTTGGCAGCAAAGCCCATGGTGGCGTGCACACTGGTCAGGCCCTCCCAGAGGGCCGCCTGGGCCTGTTTGCGCTGCCGGGACGTCCATCCTTCGTAGCAAAAGTCGTAGCAGACGGCCAGTTGCTGCAAGGCCATTGCGCGGGTCAGCCCAAAGCCGGTTGGGTCCTTGTAGAGGCTGTCGGTCAAGACACCTTCGATCCAGTTGAAAGCCTGGTCTGCCCAGACCGGCTCTTCGGTGAGCAGGTAGAGGGTGGCGAGTTCGCCGGCCCGGAAGGCCCGCTCGTATAGGTCGGTCCCGGCCGGGGGCTGCTCGGGGAGGGCCTGTCCCTCCGCCAGCAACTGGGCATACCAGGCCTGGTAGGGCGCACGCGTCAGCCGCGCGCGAATCTCGGGCAGCTCGGCGGCCGTTACAAGGCCGCGGGGATGGGGCTGGGCACTCAGCGCAGAAAACAGCAGGGCCTGCAGCAGCAGGCTTCCCGCCAGAATGGGGGTCCACAGATTCATCGACATCACAAAAGATAAAAAAACCGCCCCATCTGGTGAAGGAGGCGGCTCGCTTTACTACTACTATCTGACTACTACTATTCTGTCGTTTTACACGGGGTAGCGCTTGAGTTTGGCTTTGCCGGGCGCTCATGTACATAGAGGCAGGAACAGGCAGGAGATACCCGCTTGGGCGAAAAAAAAATCAAAAAAATATTCCATCCGCTTAAAGACTGGCCGCGGAGTGGCTTGGAGGTGGTATGAATAGCCGGGCCAGGGTCTCTTTCCTCCGAAAAATCCCATGCGTCTTTTTCATCTGTTCGTATTGTTTTGGGGCACTTTGGGGGCCTATGTGCCCGCAACGGCCCAGCCATGGTTGCCCGAGACGGGGATGCCCATCGGCGTCTATTACTATCCCGAGCACTGGCCGGAGGCGCAGTGGGGCCGTGACATCCAGCGGATGGCTGAGCTCGGCTTCTCCTTTACCCACTTCGCGGAGTTTGCCTGGAGCCGGCTGGAGCCGGTCGAGGGGCAGTACGACTTTGCCTGGCTGGACAGCTGCGTGACTATGGCCGCCGAGGCCGGCCTGAAGGTGATCATGTGCACCCCTTCGCCCACGCCACCGGCCTGGCTCACCGAGAAGCATCCCGAAATCCTGGTCGTCGCCCAGGATGGGCGTTCTCAGCAGCACGGCACCCGCCTGCATGCCGCTTACAACCATCCGGCCTACCAGCATTATGTGGAGAAAATTGTCACCCGCATGGCCGAGCGCTACGGGCAGGATGCCCGCATCTGGGGCTGGCAGCTCGACAACGAGCCGCACTACAGCAGCCTCTACGACTATTCGCCCTGGCAGGAAAAGCAGTTTCGCCACTGGCTGCGCCAGCGCTACGGGCAGATCGACAGCCTCAACCGCGCCTGGGGCACGGCCTTCTGGAGCCAGGATTATAACCACTTTGACCAGATCCATCTGCCCAATCCCGACCGCGGGGCCAATCCGCATGCCCTGGTCGATTTCCGCCGCTTCTCGGCCGAGGAAGTGGCCGCGGGCCTGGCCTTCCAGGCCCGGGTGCTGCGCCGGCACATCTCTGACCAGCAGTGGATTACGACCAACTTTGCCTACTACAAGTTTCTGCCTTCGGTCGACCCCTTCCTCAGCCGTGAGGATCTTGATTTTGCCAGCCATACCATGTACCTCACCAGCCAGTTTCTGGACGATGCCGGCGACGCCCTCAGCCACCGCCTGGGCAGTGGCCTGGAGCTGAGCTTTTCGCAGGACCTCGCCCGCTCGGTCGATGGCGAGACCGGCATCATGGAGCTGCAACCCGGCCAGATCAATTGGGGCCGCTTCAATCCGCAACCCCTGCCCGGGGCCGTGCGCATGTGGCTGTGGCATGCCTACGGCCTGGGCGACCGCTTTGCCTGTGCCTACCGTTTCCGGCAGCCGCTCTTTGGTGGCGAACAGACCCACTATGGCATCATGATGACCGACGGGGTGACGGTACAGCGGGGCGGCACGGAGTATATGCAGGCCATCGAGGAAATCGGCGGCCTGCCGCCGCGGCCGGCGGCACAGATGCCGCTGGCCCATGCCGGGCGGCGTACCGCCCTCTGGTGGGATCAGACCAGCATGCTGGACATGGAGGTGCATCCGCATCACGCCGGCTGGAACAGCTGGTCGGTGCTCTACACCTACTACAGCAGCCTCAAGCGCCTGGGCGCGCCGGTCGACCTGGTCATTGCCGGGGATCAGCTGGATCCCAAGGTCCATCCTTTCCTGGTGGTGCCCGCCGCCATCCGGGTGGATGCCGGGACCCTCGCCGCCTGGCGGGCCTATGCCGAGGCGGGCGGTCACTTGATTCTGACCGCCCGCACCGGCACCAAGGATGCCCATGGCCACCTTTGGGAAGCCCGTCAGCAGGAGCCCATCTGGGATCTGATCGGGGCGGAAATCGAGTATTTTGATCATTTGCCGGCCGAGCATCCGGGGCAGATCCGGCTGGGGGAGGCGTCCTATCCCTGGCACATCTGGGGCGATGTGCTCCGGCCGCAGGCGGGCACCGAGGTGCTCGCCACCCATGCCGATCAGTTCTATGCCGGCGCCGCTGCGGCTACCACACGCAGACTGGGCAAGGGCTCGGTCTCTTACCTGGGGCTGGTCTCGGACGGGGGAGAGCTGGAGTATCAGCTGTTGCGCGGCCGCTTTCTGGCGGCCGGGGCCGAGGTGATGGACCTGCCGCCCTATGTCTTTGTCAACTGGCGCAGTGGCTACTGGGTCGCGGTCAACTATACTGCCGAGGCCTATGACCTACCGCTGTCGCGGGGGGCAAACCTCCTGCACGGGGACCGGGTGCTGCCGCCTGCCGGGGTGACCGTCTGGACCGCTGATCGCTAAAAACACCGCTGACAAGGAAAACCTCACGCTTCGTCTTCATCGAGGCGTGAGGCAAGATCATTCCATAGCTGGTTGATCTCTTCTTCTGGAAGGTGGGCTTGCGTATCATGCAAGGTGCACACGAGGTCAGCTGCTTCAAAAAAGAGGGGAGCCTTGTCTGGATGCTCAGCCAGCCAGCTTTCCCACTCGTCCTGCGCGTCGGGATCACCGAGGACGTAGGCGACAAACCGGGGGTTATGAGCCAGCTCTTCGATCAGGTGGGCAGGCAGGGGCATGGGGCAGCAAAAGGTATGAACATAGGCAATTTGGCCAAAAAATAGAGCCAAACCAACCGTTTTGCTACCAGACTATAACAAAAGGAGGAAAATGTTCAGATGGACTTGCTCCACTGGGCGCACCGGCTCAGGCCGAGAAGGAAAGGGAGACAGGCTCCGCCTTGCGCAGGGACTTCATCCCTTCGCACAGATGGTTCACGACCGTTTGGTAACTCAGGCCGGTGGTTTCTCCGATTTCCTGTGGAGAAAGGCCATCGAAATACCGGAGATACAGGATCTCGCGTTGCCGGGGGGTGAGTAGGCTCAGAAGGCGCTTGACCACGGCGGTCCGTTGGGCATCAATCTCTGAGCGAATGATGCGGACTTCTTCGGGCTTTTCGGCGGGGCCTTGATGCCCGAGGGAGAAGTCGCTCATCCGATAGCGGATGTTGCGTTCTTTTTCCAGCGACCGAAACAGGCGCCGCCGAAAGGAGGAAATCAGATAAAACTTCACCGAACGTGCATCTCCCAGGTTTTGGCGGTGATTCCACAGATACAGGAAGAAGTCCTGTATGCAATCGGTCGTGAACTCTTTTTCCCGCGTATGCCGGGTGCCGTAATCGTACAGAAGGTTGAAGTAACGCTTGTAAAGGCTCTCAAACGCATGGCGATCGCCCTGCCGAAAGAGGTTCCAAAGTGCTACGTCGGAATAGTCAGAAGTTTGAGTAGTAGTCAGGCACATAACCGTGGGATAACGAGTAGAACAAACGATCTTGGGAAATGTGTGAAAAATGCAATCGATTGCAAGGGAGGCAAAAAAGAAAACCCAAGGGCTTGGTTTGTGTATCTGAAAGATCAGAATGTCAACCGTGCGGAATTGGGCTTACTCACTTGCTTATCCCAAAATAGGGACAAAAATCGAAACCGGCTCGCAAACGTTTGCGTCCTGTGGCGTTAAACAAAACCAGAAAAAAAAGGGTTGGGCGGCCTTCGGAAGCCTGCCATTCGGCTAGAATCCGATCCGGATGTGGACGTCATCACTCAGGGGCCGGGTCTGGCAGGTGAGCACCTTCCCTTGGGCCATCTCAAAGTCCAGCAGGGCCTCGGGCCGGTCCATCTGTACCTGTCCGGACAGGCACTGTCCCATACAGGTCGAGCAGGTTCCCTGTTTACAGGAATAGGGCAGGTCGATTCCCTGCTGCAGCGCTGCCTCCAGCAGGGTACTGCCAGGGGGCACTTTGACCTGATAGGTCTCGGTCCCGAGGGTGACGCGGACTGCGCGCATAGGGCCCTCCAGCGAGGCCTGGGACGCGAGGACCGTGGCATCAGCGACAAAGGCTTCTTCGAAGATGCGCTCTCCGCCGATGCCGCCCATCTCCAAGCCCCGGCGTACCGTCCGGCGGAAGCCCTCCGGGCCGCAGAGGTAGTGGCTTGGGGGAGGCATGGAGGGAAGGACCCGGAGCATCCCCTGAACAGCTTCCGGGGAGATGCGCCCCGGCCGATGGATGAGGGGACTACCCGGCGCAGGCTGGGAAATATAGTGCCACAGGCCAAACCGCCTGCGGAACTTTTGGTATAGCGCCTGAAGTTGTTCCCGAAAAATGATCCGGTCTATATGATGGTTTTGGTAAATGAGGCTGACCCGGCTCAACGGCTCCAGGAACAGGATGGCCCGGAGCATCGACATCAGCGGCGTGATGCCGCTGCCCGCAGCCCAGAGCACCAGATGGCGCTTGGATTTGGTGGCCGTCTCGATATAAAAGCGGCCAGCTGGCCGCAGAAAGGTCATCAGGTCGCCCGGCCGGGCATG
>RFHL01000185.1 GCA_003696875.1 Bacteroidota bacterium
CCCTGCAGTACCTGATTCCGATTGTAGGAGGGGTCCTGACCGGCATTTTTATCCTCCTGCCGGCCTATGAGTTTGTCTCATACTTTGACCCGGACGTAACCCGGGTAGCCAACATCAAGCTTGGCCCCTACATTGGGCACAACTGGCTGGAAGCCCTCACTTTTCGTACGCCCTATAAACTGGTGTTTTATGCTATGCTCGGCGGCACCATGGCCGCCATCCTGGCCCGGATCACCTTCAAATCGGCGGAGCGGCAGCTGCTCATCCTCCAGCTCCAGGAGGAGCTGGACCGGGATCTGGAGAGCCTTATCGCCCAGGGCGAGAGCGAGACGCTGGAGTTCAAGTCCTCCTTTCGCTATGACCTGCGGCAGCAGCAAGTCAACAAGGGGCTCGAAGGGGTAATCATGAAAACCCTGGCGGGGATGATGAACAGCGAAGGAGGGACGCTGCTCATCGGTGTGTCCGATGAGGGCGAAGTCTTGGGGTTGGAGCCTGATTATCAGGCCCTCAAGCGCAAGGATCGCGATGGCTTTGAACAACTGCTCAACAATACAGTGGCCGACCGTCTCGGCACGCCGGCCTGTGAGTGGATCAGGGTCTTTTTTCACCAGCAAGCTGGCAAAGAAGTATGCCGCATCCGGGTTTCGCCGGCCCCTCAGCCCGTTTATGTGCAGGAAAGTGGCAAAGAGGCCAAGTTCTACATCCGCACGGGGGCGGGCACCCGGGCCATGACGCTGCCTGAGGCGATTGCCTTTATCCAACAAAAATGGAAGCGCTAGGGTAGGGGCTGGGCCGAGGCTTGCACCTTGAGGCCTTCATATTGCTCCAGCAAATAGCCCCCCACGATGCGCGCGATGCGATCTGCCCCTTTGCGGTTTGGGTGGGCGTAGTCCTGCCGGGCCAAGTCGTTTTCAACCCAGGAAATCATGGAGTTGCGGCCGCCCATGCCCCGGTAGAGGTCCAGAAAGGCGGTTTCGGTAGCCTCGGCCACCCGGCGCTGGGCTGAAACGATCAGCGGTACGCTGGGATCGGTTTGGAGCTGCCCCTCAATAC
>RFHL01000186.1 GCA_003696875.1 Bacteroidota bacterium
AAACGCCAGAATTGCTCCTCTCCTCGGCCTTTCCCTACGGGGAGAAAGCGGATGGCAGCCGGGTCCACTTCTTTCCCCGGCCGATCCTGCCGCCGGGGGATCGTGGGACTCCAGCGGAGAAACCCTCCGAATCCAGTGACCTCGACGCCATCAAGCAGCGCAAAAAGCTCAAAAAGGTCGAGTTCCTGCCGCAAGACATCTTCGAGGCCCTGCTGCAAGGGCAAGGAGAAAATGCCGCGGCCAATCTGGGGAAGAAGCTTATGGCCATGCTCAACGACAAGGAAAAAGAGCAAGCGTTAGCCACCCCCAAAGTCAAGGCCGAGAGCGTCACCCATAACCGCATCGACCGGCTGCGGGGCGGGACCCTGAGCGTGGACGGCAAGGGACAGCTCTTTCACGTGGAGGAGCAGTTTATTACGCTGCCGGAAGAGGAAAGTCAAGCCTACCAGGACGGCGGCCTCTTTTTCCTGGTGCGCGGCCCCCTGGCCGAGCGGGATGCAGCGAATCCCGGCCAGCCCTCGGTGCTGGAAGTTCTGCTGCGCTTCCTGAGCCATATCGGCATCGGGGGTGATCGCTCCACCGGTAAGGGCCACTTCGAGCTGGAGCTGAAGCCCTGTGACTTCCTGAGCCCGCCCGAGGCGGCCGAGGCCTGGATCAATCTGTCCCTCTATTCGCCTACTCCCGAGGAGGCGGCGGCCTACGACGCGGCCACGGACAAGGACGAAGACCACCTGCGCTATGCCCTGGAAGACCGGCAGGGACAGGTGGGCAATCAGGGATACAAACGGGTGACCAAGGCCCCGCTGACCATGTTTAAGGAAGGCTCGCTCTTTCCCTTTTGGGATCGCCAAAAGACCTACGGACAGATCGTGAAGGTCGTGGACCACACCCGAACGGAAGGGTTGATTGCCCACGACGTCTGGCAATACGGCTATGCCTTTCCGGTTCCCATTCATTTTCCTAGCTAACCGACCATGCACATCACGCTTCAAACCCTGAGCCCCGTACATATCGGCACCGGAGAGGACCTCTCCTATCTCGACTATTACATCCACCAGCGGGACTACTACCGCATCAGTCAATCCAGCCTGCTGGCTTTCCTGCAAGCGCAGGGTACTGAGCACCTTCAGGCCTACGCGGCCTGGATCGATGAGATCAGTACGGACCTGTACGAGATGGAGACCCGGCGTACCCTCCATGGCCGTAACCTCCCGGGCAAGGATTTTAACCAAAAGCGAAAGGCCCTGCGGCAGGAGCTGCAACTGAGCCGCTTTATGAAAGCCCAGAAGCTCGAAAAAGCCTTTCAGGCCTACCTGACGGAGCCCCGGCCCGGCTTGCGGCACTACCGGCTCAACGGCAATAAAAAGCAGCAAATCCGGGCTCTGATCAGTACCGGTACCGAAGCAGTCTACCTGCCAGGCAGCAGCCTCAAAGGGACCGTGCGGACCGCGATGATCTATCAGGTCCTGACCGATGACACCAGCGGGATGCACAAAAAAGCCCTGCTGGCGGACATCAAAAGGTGCCTGAAAAGGTATCATGATGATACAAGGTCTAGAGATAGTGTTAAAGAGAGAATACTGAAGGAGAATGTCGGCAAAGCTTTGGAATACAGCACCGCCTACTGCGGCATCCTGCAGGATCAGTTTGACCACAAGGAAAAGCGGACGATCTCCCGCCGCAACGACCGCGACGAGATGATGGATCTCTTTAAGTTTCTGGAGATCAGCGATGCGCGCCTGCGTGAGGGCAGCAAAACTCCAGTGGAAGTCGTGGCCAGCAATCTCTATTTGCCCTCCAAAGTCAAGCAAGGCGGCTCGGTCAAGCGCATGGCCACGCTCCAGCGACAGCCCCCGGGAATGGAGGTCATTCGCAAGGGTGTGACCTTTGACCTGGAAGTGCAGATCGCAGTAGCGCGCATGTTCCGCATCTACCAGCGGGTGCAGCAGCAAAATCAGCGCCGGGAATGGCTGGACATGGAGACCAAGGTCAAAGCCCTCTATGGCCTGGACCTGACCCAACTCACCGAGACCGAGG
>RFHL01000187.1 GCA_003696875.1 Bacteroidota bacterium
CCTTGAAGGTGCGGCTGAAGTAGGACAAGCTTTCAAATCCACAGGCAAAGCTGGCTTCGGTGACATTTTGTCCCCTGAGCAGCAGTTTTTTGGCTTTATCGATGCGGTAGTGGTTCACAAATTCGGTGAAAGTGAGGCGTGTCATCCTCTTGAAGTAGCGGCAGAAAGCCGCCTCGCTCAGGTGCGTAAGCGCAGCCAGCTCGCGTAGCTCCATACGCCGCTGATAATGAGTATCAATGAAGGCATAGACCCGCCGAAGGCGGTCCTGATCCTTTTGGGTAAAGGCATTCTTGACCGGCTCCGGGTGGAGCAGGATTTTGTCCGGGCTGTCCATGAGCGCCTTGAGGATATGGAGCAGTTCCAGAAACTGCTCAAAGGCGGGCAGGGTATGCAGCTGCTGAATCCGCGGCCCCAGGGCCGCCCGGGTCTCAGGCCCAAAGGCGAGGCCATGGGCCGCGAGGTCCAACAGCGCGCGCACCGGCGCGAGCTCGGGCGTACCCGAACCGGTATCCCGTAAGAAGTCCGGCCTCAGGTGCACCACCATTTTCTGATAAGCTGTCTTCACCCCATAGTCAAAATTCAGATGCGGGATGTAGGAGCCAATGAGCACCAGGTCGCTGCCCGCAAAGCGGGAAATATGCCGCCCCACGTGCCGGGTCCCGTCGGCCCCCTCGATGTATACCAGCTCATATTCGGGATGAAAATGCCAGAAGAAAAAGTCGCTCAGGTTGGGATTGACCATGAGCTGAATGGAGCGATGTGAGGGGTGGGTGATTTCCTCCAGTTCGGTTTTCATGTGGGGAAGTAGGGAAGTGGGGAAGGACTGACACGGAATTTGCCTGAACAAGCCTTCTTCATAACAGAATAGTCAATTTAGTTAAAATTCTGGTCAGAATCAGGCAAGCCTGCCGCTCGCCCAGTCCCTATCTTTGATCTGTAGGCCCATACACAACCTTCTTGCCCTGACCTCGCCCGCGCTACGGCTGCGGAGCGACCTGATCTCTCACCTATTACCCTCGCGAACATGCAAAATCCAGATCTCATCCGCACCGAACGGGACAGTCCCAACCAGAACCATACCGACATCCCGGGCAATCCCTCCACCGCCACGAGCAGCACCCAAAAGCTCAACGATCGCAGCAACGGCCAGCCGCTGCGGGTCCTGAGTGAAGCAGACTGGGCCTTTTGGCAACACAACGGCTATGTAGTCATCAAGCAGGCGGTACCCCGGGAGCAGGCCCAGCGCACCGCCGACTTCCTGTGGGAGTTTGAGGAAAAGGATCCGCATGATCCCGATACCTGGTACACGGCGCCCCGCGCCGACATGCAGATGAAGGAACTCATCGGCACCGGCATGGTCGAAGTCTACAATCACCAGCGCCTGTGGGACAACCGCATGACCCCACGGGTGTATGACGCCTTCGTGGACATCTGGGGCACCGAAAAGCTCTGGGTGACCATTGACCGGGCCAACCTGAACTTCCCCATGAGGCCGGGGCACACCTACAAAGGTTTTATCCACTGGGACTACGATCCCGAGACCCGGCCCCAGAATGTGCAGGGCGTACTTGCCCTGGCCGATCAAACCGACGAAAACATGGGCGGCTTTCAGTGTATCCCGGAGTTATATCGCACCTACGATACCTGGAAGCTCACGCAACCCGAAGATCGCAACCGTTTCCAGCCAGACATCACCGGCCTGGAGCAGCACCTCGTCAAAGTGCCCCTGGAGGCGGGCGACCTGCTCATCTTCAACAGTACCCAGCCGCACGGCATTCGCCCCAACCTCTCGAAGGACAAGGTGCGCATCGCCCAGTATATCTCCATGATGCCCGCCGAGGAGGACAATGAAGACTTGCGACAGTGGCGCATTCAATCCTGGCGCGACCGGGTCGCCCCAGCCGGCTACGCCTTTCCCGGTGATCCCCGCAACTGGGAACAGACCCGCTACGAGACCGCCGAGCTCACCGAGCTGGGCGAGAAGCTGTTGGGGCTGAAGCGGTGGTAATA
>RFHL01000188.1 GCA_003696875.1 Bacteroidota bacterium
ATCTGACATCTCTCATCTGACATGACCGAAATGATCAAACCCGAGGCTGGCCTGGTTCTTCCGTCACGGACGCTGCCTCCCCAGTTGCTGGTGCTCCCGGTAAGCGAGCGCCCCTACTTTCCCGGCATTCCTTTCCCACTGCTGCTATCGGATCCGGTCCAGGTGGAGCGGGTCCGGCAAGCGGTAGAGCAGGAAAACGGCTATGTGGCGGTGGTTTTGGAAAAAGAAACCGAAACAGGGGAAGGGCCTCCCGACTTGTATCCCGTCGGGACTGCGGCCAGAATCTTCCGGGTATTGGAGTCCGAGGAAGGCATTGTCCAGATTCTGGCCCAGGGCCAGAGTCGTTGTCAGTTGGTGCGGGTCATGGCTGAGGAACCACATCTACGCTGGCAGGTCACCTACCACCATGACCCGGAAACCACCGACTCTCCAGACCTGCAGGCCTATACCATGGCCGTAGCCGAAAAGGTGCGGGAGCTGCTGAGCCTCAACCCGGTTTTTCAGGAGCAGCTCAAGATGATTGCCCCGCAGCTGAGCTATGAGCGCCCGGGTCTGATGATGGACATTGTCGCGGCCATGCTGCCCCTTCAGGCTGCCCAAGCCCAGGACTTGCTGGCTCGCTTTGATCTGGAGGCCCGTGCCCGGCGGCTGCTGGAGCTGCTACAGGAGCAGATTCAGCTGGCCCGCTTGCAGCAAAAGATCAATGAGCAGATCAACACCCGCATGTCCGAGCAGCAGAAAGAATTTTTTCTGCGCGAACAGCTCAAGGCCATCAAGCAGGAGCTGGGCATGGAAAAGGACGATCAGACAGCCACTTTCGAGCAGTATGAAAAGCGGCTGGCCGAGCTGGACCTGCATCCCGAAGCCCGCAAGGTGGTGGAAGAAGAGCTGGCCAAGCTGAAAGTGCTGGATCCCCGCTCGCCGGAATTCAATGTAAGCCGCTCCTGGCTGGACCTCATCACCGACCTGCCCTGGGGCAAATTTTCTGAAGATCAAACCGACATTAACCGGGCCGAGGCCATCCTGGAAAAAGACCACTACGGCTTGCGGGAGGTAAAAGACCTCATCCTGGAGTTTCTCAGTACCCTGATCAAGCGGGGCCAGCTCACCGGCTCCATCATCCTGCTGGTAGGCCCACCCGGCGTGGGCAAGACCTCCATCGGCCGCTCCATCGCCCATGCGCTGGGTCGGGAATTTTTCCGTTTCTCGCTGGGGGGCATGCGGGACGAAGCCGAGATCAAGGGGCATCGCCGCACCTATATCGGGGCCATGCCCGGCAAATTTATTACGGCCCTGCGCCGGGCTGGCACCGCCAATCCGGTCATCCTGCTCGACGAGATCGACAAACTGGGGGCGAGTTTCCGTGGGGATCCCGCCTCGGCCTTGCTGGAGGTACTGGACCCTGAGCAAAACCTCAACTTTCGCGACCACTACCTGGACGTGCCCTTCGATTTGTCCAAGGTGCTGTTTGTAGCCACTGCCAACCAACTTGACTCTATCCCGGGTCCCCTGCTGGACCGGATGGAGGTCATTCGGCTGCCCGGCTATATCCTCGAAGAAAAGGTACAAATCGCCCGGCAGTACCTGGTGCCCAAGCAGCTACGCGAAGCCGGCTTCGCCGAAGGTGACATCCGCTTCCAGGAAAAAGCCCTGGCCCAGATCGTGGACCAGTATGCGCGCGAGGCCGGGGTGCGCAACCTGGAAAAGCAGATCCGCAAGATCATCCGTAAGCTCACCTTGCTGGAGGCCAAGGGTCGCAAGCTGCCCAAAACCGTTACGACCAGGCAAATCGGCACCTATTTGGGGCGCCCCCTCTTCAACACGGAGCGCCTCTACCCCGAAGCCATCCCAGGTTTGGCCCTGGGCCTCGCCTACACCAGCATGGGCGGCGCCACCCTTTACATTGAGGCTACAGCCATCCCCGGGCAAAGCGGCATGCAGCTCACCGGACAGCTCGGCGATGTGATGCGCGAATCGGCCCAGATCGCGTATTCCTACGTCCAAACGCTGGTGCAGACGCCCTCCGGCGATGAGAAAAGCTTTTTTGACCGGCATCGCGTGCACCTGCACGTGCCGGCGGGCGCCACCCCCAAGGACGGCCCCTCGGCCGGCATCACCATGACCACCGCCCTTTTGTCGATGATTCTCGACAAACCGACG
>RFHL01000189.1 GCA_003696875.1 Bacteroidota bacterium
AGCTCCTGCTGCAGGGCGATGGCTTCGGTGGGGGTAAGGTCCCAGGCGTGGGAGAGGGGCATAGGCTCGTTTTTTTGAAAGGTGCAAAAATTCTCCTCATTCCCCCCTTCACCCTAGGCCTCCCTCAGAAGGGCCAGCAAGGCCTCGGCATCAAGCTTGCCGCCGGTGTCGGTGCCTTCAAGCAGGCTGTCAGCCAGCTCGCGCTTTTCGGCGTGCAGGCGCACGATCTTCTCCTCGATGGTCTGCTCGGTTACCAGCCGGTAGACCGTGACGGGCCGTTGCTGTCCGATGCGGTGGGCGCGGTCGCTTGCCTGATCTTCCACGGCGGGATTCCACCAGGGGTCGAGGTGGATGACAAAGTCGGCGGCGGTGAGGTTGAGGCCTACGCCCCCGGCCTTGAGGCTGATCAGAAAGAGGTCGCCTTCTCCCCGCTGAAAAGCGGCGACGCGTTTTTCCCGCTCTTTAAGCGGGGTTTGGCCATCCAGGTACTGATAGGCTATCCCCTCGGCCTGCACCCAGTCCTCAATCAGGCGCAGGTGCCTGACAAATTGACTGAAGACCAGGGCCTTGTGGCCATTTTCCCGCAACTCGCGCACCGTCTCGGCAAAGACCTCCAGCTTGGATGAGCCGATCTCGCTCTCAGGGGTCACCAGTTGCGGGTGGCAACAGGCCTGCCGCAGGCGGGTAATCTCGGCCAGAATGCGAATGTGCTGCCCGCCGCCTGCCTCGGGGCCGCTGGCATCCAGGCGCTCCACCGCTTCCCGGCGCAGGGCTTCGTAAAAGGCTCGTTCGTCATCGGAGAGTGTGACAGAGAGGGTGATCTCGGTCTTCTCGGGCAGCTCGTCCAGCACCTCGGACTTGCGGCGCCGCAGGATGAAAGGCCGCAGCAGCTTGCGCAGCTGCGCGCGCTTTTCGGTATCCTGGTTGCGCTCGATGGGCTGGGCAAAGCGGGTATTGAACTGGTCGAGTGAGCCCAGCAGGCCCGGGTTCAGGAAATCAAAGAGGTTCCAGAGCTCGCCCAGGTGGTTCTCAATGGGGGTGCCGGTGGTCAGCAGGCGAAAGCCTGCCTGCAGGCTCTTGGCGGCCTGGGAGCGCTTGGTTTGGCGGTTTTTGATGGCCTGGGCCTCGTCCAGGATCACGGTGGCAAACTCAACGGTCGAGAGCCCATCCTGCTCGATTTGCAGGAGGGTATAGCTGGTGATGAGCAGGTCGTAGGGCCCCAGGCCGGCGATGGTCTCGGCCCGGTTGCCTTCGTGCAGGAGCAGGGGGCGCAGGGAGGGGGCAAAACGCTCGGCTTCGCGCAGCCAGTTTCGCGCCACCGAGGCGGGGGC
>RFHL01000190.1 GCA_003696875.1 Bacteroidota bacterium
TCCTTGATCTGGAGCTCCTGCCCCTTGGGCAGGATGTCGTCCAGTCCCAGTCCTGCATGTGCCACGCGTCGCCTGACCTGATGGTCCACCTCGATATGGTTGTCCGGGTTTTGGGTGTGGATGAGCGCGTTTCGAAGGTCAATAAGTTGCCCGACGCTATGCTGCCCATCCCCCCTGAGCGTACAGGGCTTGCGGATGCAAGCCGCGATGAGCGTTCCGCCCAGGTACTGGAGGCGAAGGTCTTCGCCCTGGGCCTGTTCTTCCAGGAGCCACACCTCCCCGGCCGTGGGAAAAGCCTGCAGATGCAAAAGCACCTGCTCGGTTAAGCGCACATGCATGACGATGGCAAACCCATCGGACCCGAAAAGGGGTTTGAGGACGGCCGGTTCGTGTTCATCCAACCAAGCGGTGAGGGCTGCCTTGTCCAACTGATCTCTACGCAGGACCATGCCGGCCGGAACCGGTATCCCCAGTTCCGTCATGAGGGCCTTGGCGGCCATCTTGTTGGCGACGACCTGATCGGCCAGGGCGCTCAGGTGCGTAAATATCCGCCCCTCGCTTACGAAGGTGGATGTTCCCTGCCAGGATAGGCGCACGACATCCATGTGCCAATTGCCCGCTAATTCCTCTACGGCGATGCCCAGGCGGCGGGCTGCCTCGATGATTTTTTGCTGGTGGGGGTCCATTCAGGCAGGCAGGTTTCGGGCCATACGAAAGCCCGCATGCTGGTAGAAATGTCGCCGAAACCAAAGGCGGTAGTAGCGCGAAGCCCCCGTACCCGTCGTCGCCCAGGAGCCGCCCAGCAGCATGGCATGGTCAGCATCCATATAGGGCTCCGAGAAATCGAGGTAGTAGGGATGCGGGCGGTAGCCATCCAGCGAATAAAAATCGTCGCTGAGCCAGCACCACACATTCCCCCAAATGTCGTTGAAGCCCAAAGTAGAACCTGCCTCGGGCAGCATGCCCACCGGGGTGGGAGAGCCAAACTTGACGTTCAGGTTGTAGTGATCCGCAAAGGGCAGGTCAAAGGGCGTATGGAGGGCCCATTGCGCCAGGGCCTGAAACTCGGCCTCGGAGAGCAGGCGTGCGCCCTGCCCGTACCAGCGGCAATAGGCCGCAGCTTCGTACCAGTTGACCTCCACCGGCCAGGCGGCCGGCATGTCCAGCTCGTCAAACATCGCCCGATAGCGGAAGCCATCGGGCGTTTTTACCCAGAATTTGGGATGCGCCACCTCAAATTGGCTGCGCCAGGCCCAGCCATCTTCCGTCCAGTAGGCGGGATTCTCATAACCTCCGGCCTCTAAAAAGGCCATGAATTCTGCGTTGGTAATCAGGTTTTGGGTGGCCTCAAAGGCCGGTACCGAGACCGCCCGGTGGCCATACTCATCATCCCAGCCGAAGGTGGGAAAATCATCGGGCTTGCCCAGTTTCACCTCGGCGGCGGGCACCGCCAGCCAAGCGTTTTCCGGGGCAGGGACATCGCTGGGGGCATAGGTCCAGCCTTCCGGGCGCCGGAGCCAGTCGGCCGGGTATTGCCGGATCAGCACTGAGGAGGTTTCGAAGTGAATGCGGTCATGCTCGAGGCCCATATACAGGCTCCACAGGGGATGCGCCGGATGAACCACAGTCCCAGGCGCCAAAGCCTGAATAAAATCTACCAGCAGGCGATAGGCCTGGTCGCGATAGGCCTGGGTGGCCTGCTCTGTGGGCCAGGCTTCGGCCCCAAGCTCTTCGGCCCGGGCGGGGTCTACCCCCTGCGCAAAAAGCCGCTCCAGTGCCGGGTCGATGCGATCTGATTCGTCCAGCAAGCCCGCCATCACCAGCTTGTTGATGTAAAAGGCGGCGGTATGACCGTGGTAAAAAATCAGCGGATGCCGTAGGGGGTCCGGGTTCACAAAGCGCGCGCCTTCTTTTTCAATGGCGGCAAACAAGCGCTCGTTCAGGTCCCAAATATTTTGAAAGTAAGCCAGGAGGGCGGCGGGATCCAGGCCATCGGTACGCACCGGGGCCGTAGCGGATAACAGCTTGGTAGAGGGGTCCATGTTCCTTTTGGGATGAAAAAGGGAGATGAAGGAGGGAGAAGGCTAGCGCGTGAACTTCTTGGTTTCAGCCTGTCCCAAAAAGAGACTTGGACTTGGCTTGGCTCCCGCTCAAGTAATGCCCGAGCCTACATGGGTAAGTGAACCTACAATGTAGCTACATTTGAAAAGAAAAGCCAACGGTAGCCACAGGTCCCTGCACGGGTCGATCCCGTCGCGCAGATGGGGGACAGGCGAAATTTGAACGGATTGCGTAAATTGGGGAACGTCCTACGACTGTTTGCCCCCCATGAGACCGCTGTTTACCCTCCTCCTGTGCCTGGCCACCACCCTCCCCGCGGCGGGCCAATCCCAGGATTCCCTAATGAAGATCACCTTCACCCTGGCCCCAGGCCCCACCCTGGTGACCCCCACCGGGGCCGGCGGTCTCGCGGTGCGCCTCTCCCCACGCACACAGCGGCGCCTGGCGCGCCACGGGCAGGTCAGCTACCGCGACTTCGGCGCGGTAGGCGACGGCCAAACCGACGACATGGACGCCATCGCGGCCGCCCATGCCTACGCCAATGCGCAGGACCTGCCCGTGGTGGCCGATCCCGGGGCCACCTACTACCTCGGCGGCTCGGCCCGCACGGCCGTGATCCAGACCGATACCGACTGGGGCGAGGCTACCTTGCTCATCGACGACCGGGCGGTCACCGACCGTATGGCACCGATCTTTGTGGTCCGCTCCCGGCAAGAAGCCTTTTCTCTCACCGGCATTACCCGCCTGCGCCGGCATCAGCCCCGCATTGAGGCCGATCTGCCCGGCCCCTGCCTGATCACCGTCACCAACGATGCCGTAAGGCATTACATCCGCTACGGCCTGAACCAAGACAATGGCTCGCCGCAGACCGATATCTTTGCCGTCGATGCCGAGGGGCGGGTCGACATGAACGCCCCTATCATCTGGGACTTTGACCAGATCACTGATATCTCGGCCCTGCCCATCGACGCGGATACCCTCCACCTGCGCGGCGGGCGCTTTACCACCCTCGCCAATGCCGCCGAGTCCAGGTACACCTACTATAGCCGCAACATCACGATCCAGCGCTCGCGCGTGGTCGTGGACAAGCTCGAACATCGCATCGAAGGCGAAGGGGCGCAGGGCGCGCCATATGGGGGCTTTCTCAATATCCGCGACTGCGCCTACGTCACCGTCCAAAACACCCTGCTGACGGGGCACAAGACCTACATGACCATCGGGGCGGCGGGCAAGCCCGTGCCGATGGGCTCCTACGACCTCTTGGTCAATCGGGCCCTAAACGTGTCATTCGTTCACTGCACCCAAACCAACGACATCGACGATCGCACTTACTGGGGCATCCTGGGCTCGAATTATAGTAAAAACCTGCTGTACGACCACTGCGTCCTGTCCCGCTTCGACGCCCACAAGGGCGTCGCCAACGCCACCATCCGGCATTCGACCCTGGGACATATGGGCATTAACGCCATCGGCAGCGGAACGCTGACCATCGAACACAGTGAGATACGGGGCCCTAGCATCGTCAACCTGCGCTCTGACTACGGCAGCACCTGGCAGGGCGACCTCATTATTCACCACTGTACCCTGGTGCCGGCCGGAGGCCGGCCGGTGAGCGCCGTCCTGGTCAGCGGGTCCTATTCCGGCAAGCATGACTTTGGCTATCCCTGCTACATGCCCCACCGGATCCTGATCGAAAACCTCCACATTGAGGATGCTCAGCATCCGGATGACTATGCGGGACCGGCGATCTTCGCCGACTTCAATCCCGAGCACACAGATGCCTCGTATCAGGAGGCCTATCCCTATACCCGGACCCAGGAGGTGATCCTGCGCGGGGTGACCACGGCCAGCGGCCTGCCGCTGCGTCTGAGCGACAATCCGTATATGTTTCGGGAGGTGCAAGTTCGGCGGGAGTAGGGCTTTCTGGCAACACCGGCTCTGCCGCGGAGCCTGCTCAAGTTAACTGCTAAATTCACACCTGCAAATATCTCATTATGAACAAATTCCCTTTCATCATAGGCTTGATCGGCATCATCAGCCTCACGGCTTGTGCCCATCGGCACTTGACCGCAAACCGAACAGACGCACAAGAAGAAGTTGCGCAATTATTGGCCATGATGTCCGGTACGTTCTCCAGTGAAGAACAAGCCCGGGCTGATACCCTCTTCTATAACATCAACCTGGTGATGGTTCCCATTTGGGAACAGGACCCCCAAGCGAAATGGCTATACGTAGAGCAGGCGGTGACCGAGTATATCGACCGCCCTTATCGGCAAAGAGTCTACCGGCTCTCCGCCACTGCGGATGGCATGATCGAGAGCCGCGTCTTCGAGCTAACAGACCCGGCCCGGTATATTCATGCCTGGGATACGCCCGGCCTCTTCGATCAACTCAAGCCCGACTCCCTGCTTCTCCGGGAAGGCTGTGCCGTCTTCCTCAAAAAGGACGGAAACTGCTTTGCCGGATCCACGCATGACAAGGATTGCGGCAGCACCCTGAGAGGTGCCACCTATGCGACCTCGAAGGTGCGCGTCTGCGAAGATGGGATTGTTTCCTGGGACCAAGGCTGGGATGCAGAGGATCAGCAAGTTTGGGGAGCGGAATCACAAGGGTATATCTTCAAAAGAAAGAAGTAGGGGGCAGCGCTGGCCGAAGCCCTCGCCGTAGATCCGGGAGACAGCCTCTTCCAGCCTTTTCAGGATATGGCGGACAGGCATAAGCTCGCCATAGGACTCGGGATGCCCACCCGGGCATCCGGGGGTCTGCACATCAGCATGCTATGGTTCCAGCCTGGACAGGATAAGCGGGTCTATTCCAAGCGGATGCGGCACGCCGATGAATGGCGCGGCTCCGGAGGTGGTATAAAAGGAGCGGGGCCGCCACGGCCCTCGGGGTGTTTGCGACCGCGCTGATGATGCTCTTTGGCTGGTAGGTTAGGGGGGGAGATTCAGTCTTCGGCCTCGCCTCCCTGTACAGGGATCTCTACCCGGCGCAGCAGCGCCGGCTGGGCATCTTCCCGCAGGCGCACCCGCAGGTACAGCGTGCAACGCGTCGCCCCGGCGGCCGGCGTCAGCCGGTAGGGGTAGCGCGAGTCTGCCTGCGACGCCAGCTCTGCGTCGCGGCAGCTGACCTCCACAAAAGCCGTTGGCACCTCAGGGATAAAGACCGCGAGCTCGCGGGTCTCTCCGGCCCGCAAGGGGCCTTCCCCGGCCAGGAAATAAACCGGTGCGGGCAACCTGACCGTATCCAAATCAAAGGGGATCACGCTCAATCGCTCGAAGACGAGCCGCCCTTCCGCATCAAAACGCTGGGCAAAAACGGTGGTATCCGCATTCATCAGGACATAGGCCTGCAGCTCTCCCGTCGGATAAAAGAGATAGGTCTCGCCATGCCGCTCGCCCCGGTACCAATCCTGCAGCATCCGAATGCGGCCGCCAGGGTAAAAGCTGGTGTAGAGGCCGTCTTTGCTTCCCTGATAATAGCTCCAACTCGCCTCCACGGAGCCATCCTGATAGTAGCTCGTGGCGTCACCGTGAGGGATACCTTTTTCATAGGTAATCTCACGAGCCACCCCGCCATTGGGGTGAAAACTCACCCCTACGCCCTCAATTTGTCCCTCGGCATTGATGGGATTTACCTCCTGCACCTGCTCCTGCTCATCATAGACCATCTCGACCTGAGCCGTGAGCCCCAGAGGCAGCAGCCCCAGGAGAAGCAGGAACAAATAGAGCGGCAGACGCATAGGCAGGGGATTGATTACCCTATCTCAAAGCAAAATTGCGGCCAAACTGCATCCTTGGTCAAACATATGCCTTGCCTCAGATGAGCGTTTCGCTAGCTCTTGCGCCGCCCGCGGCTGCGCTCGGGGCCGGTATCGGTCATCGGCAGCGGATTGGCCTTGAGCTCGGCATTCAGGGCACGCTGCTCGTGTACGTCGATGGCGAGGTAAAGGGCCTGCCGCAGGCTGCCGGGGTCAGCGGTGCCTTTGCCCGCGATGTCGTAGGCTACTCCGTGGTCAGGCGAGGTGCGGATAAAGGGAATGCCAGCGGTAAAATTGGTCCCCTCATAACCGGCGAGGAGCTTGAAGGGAATCAGCCCCTGATCGTGGTACATGGCCAGCACGCCGTCAAAGCGCTGATAGGTCATCGACCCGAAAAAGCCATCGGAGGGGTAGGGCCCGAAGGCATGGATGCCCTCGGCTTTCAGGAGCTCGACGGCCTTGCCGATCAGTTCGCTGTCCTCGGTACCGATCAGGCCGCGGTCTCCCGCATGCGGGTTCAGGCCCAGCAGGGCAATCATCGGCTGCTGTAGGGAGAAGTCATTTTCCAGGCTGCTCGTCAGCAGCTTGGCCTTGCGTACGATGCGGTCCACCGACAGGTTACGGGCCACCTCAGCGAGGGGCAGGTGATTGGTTACCAGCCCCACGCGCAGGCGGTCCGACACCATCAGCATGAGGCTTTCCTTGACGTTGAAAGCCTTGGCCAGCAGCTCGGTATGCCCCATAAAGCTGGGTTCATGCATCTGCAGGGCTGCCTTGTCGACGGGCATGGTGACCAGCGCATCCAGCTCGGTGTGCTGGGCATCTGCGATGGCCCGTTGCAGGGCCTGTATGGCCGCCTTTCCGCCCAGCTCGGAATGCTTCCCGATCTCAATCCGCTCCAGTCCCGGCAGGCACTCGATGATGTTGAGCTTGCCCGGGTGGGCCTGTGACGGGGTCTGCACCGTCTGGTAATTAAACTTATTGATGCGCAGCACCTTGCGGTAGATATTGATCACCCTGGCCGAGCCGTACACAATCGGGATGCAGATGTCCCGCAGGCGGCTATCCATAAAAGCCTTGATGATGAGTTCCGGGCCGATGCCGTTGACATCGCCCATGGTGATGCCGATGCGAAGTTTTCTATTGGATTGTCCGTTCATAGCGTGAGAGGTCAGAAGACAGAGGTTCCCGATTCTCGGGATTTCACTACGGTCAACAGGTCAGAAGGCAGACAGATACACTTTCGATCCCATATCCTGACTTCACAAGCTGCTTTTCAGGTGAGCCTCTGTAGGTGAAGGAAAAACAGAACCGCCAGCTAGCTGGCGGGAGCCGCCCACATTCGGGCGGCAAAATCTATCAGTAGCCGCACCCCGACGCCGGTGCCATTCTTGCTGCGATAACTATCCGGGCTTTTGCGCCAGGACGGGGCCGCAATATCTAGGTGAATCCAGGGGTAATCGGTAAAGTGCTCCAGAAACTTGCCGGCCGTGATGGCTCCCGCCTCTGACCCGCCGATGTTCTTGAGGTCGGCGATATCGCTTTTGAGCATATCACGGTACTCGTCCCAGAGCGGCAGCTCCACGCAGCGCTCATACACGGCCTCTCCGGCCGCCAGCAGGCGGTCACGATCGGCATCGGGAGCGGTTCGCATCATGGCGATGCCAGGGCTGCCGATCGCCACCACCGCTGCCCCGGTGAGGGTAGCGAGGTCGATCACGAGCCGGGGTTGGTATTGTTTGGCATAGGCCAGGGCATCGGCCAGGATCATACGGCCCTCGGCGTCGGTATTGAGCACTTCTACCGTGGAGCCGTCATACATGCGAATCACGTCTCCTGGTGCATAGGCCCGTACCCCGGGACGGTTGTCGGTGGCGGGCACCAGCCCGATCACCCGGCCGGGTAAGCCCTCGGCGGCGATGCCACACATCGCCCCGATCACGGCGGCCGCACCGCCCATATCGGCCTTCATGAAGTCCATCGAGTTAGCCGTGGGTTTCAGGCTAAGGCCCCCGGTATCGAAGACTACCCCTTTGCCTACCAATACCAACGGCGCATCTTGCTCATGTCCCGGCGCCGCATACTCCATGATGGTGAAGGTCGGTGGTTCCAGGCTGCCGGCATTGACGGCGAGGAGGCCGCCCATCTTGAGGGATTGAATGCGCGGCTTGCGCAGCACCTCCACGGCAAAGCCGTACTGCGCTCCCAGCTGCTCCGCCCGGCGGCTGAGCTCGGTGGCAGTGAGCACATTGGGAGGCTCATTCACCAGGTCACGGGCCACGATGGTGGCCTCGGCCCGGGACTGTCCTCGCTGCAGCGCCAGCTCCCGCGCCGGGCTATCCGGCGAGAGGATCTCGACCTCCTCCAAGCTAAAGGGAGGAGTTTCCTTGAAATAGGGTGTAAACTGATAAGCCGTCAGCAGCAGGCTCTCCACTACCGCCTCCAAGGCTTCGGGGGAAAAGCCATCCGCGCCCCCGGCCAGCACCAGTCGCCGGGCCTGATGGCGCTGCGCCAGCTGCAAGAGACGGGCAACGGCGCGCCGCAGGCGCTCCA
>RFHL01000191.1 GCA_003696875.1 Bacteroidota bacterium
GAAAAACCGAGCTTGGCGGGCCAAGTGAGGCTTTTTCTGACGCCGTATGCGGGCAAGGGATCAAGCCAAAAGCGGACTTTATTTTTTGAGCGTTACTTATATGGATTTTCAGTTTTTGCCGCCTAACCATCAAGTTTCTGCGCCTGCCTTGCTAGTTTTACCCAAAATCAAAAGTCGCCAAGACCATGAGTACCAACCAGGCACCCAATCTCGAAAAGCTCATCATCATCGGAGATCGCGTGCTCATCCGGCCACGCTCACAGACCGAAAAGACCCAAAGCGGCCTGTACCTTCCGCCCGGAGTCCTCGAAAAAGAAAAGGTACAAAGCGGCTGGGTCATGAAAACGGGCCCCGGATACCCCATCCCACTCCCGACAGAGGAAGCCGAGCCCTGGCAGGAAGTACAGGAGACCACCCGCTATATCCCCTTGCAGGCCCGCCCCGGGGACCTGGCTATTTTTCTGCAGAAGGGCGCACATGAAGTGCTCTACGAAGGCGAAAAATACTATGTCGTTCCCCAACAGGCCATCCTGATGCTAGAGCGGGACGAGACCCTGTTCGACTAAGGCTGGCAAGCTGGCTGGAGCCCCCTGAGGCTCAATATTTCGCAGAAATGCTAAAAAAATAAACAAAAAGTCAAACATAATTGGAAATCTCCTCGTTTATGCCTAAGTTGCCGAAACGATTAGCAACCCACATGCGCATCCTGACTTTCCTTCTGCTCTGTGGTAGCCTGGGGCTGCTGGCTTGCCAGCCTCACCCTGAGGCTCAGGCAGATGTCATTCTCATCACCGAGCGTGGGGAGATCGGGATCCGTTTGTTTGATGATGCCCCCATTCATAAAGAAAACTTTCTCAAGCTTGCCCAAGCGGGCTTCTATGACAGCCTGGCCTTTCATCGGGTCATCGATGGTTTTATGGTGCAAACCGGGGATCCCCGGACCCGGGTGACTTACCCCCCAACGGACACCACCGCTCCCGATGGTCCTGGCTATACCCTGCCCCCCGAATTCAGTGATGCCCGATTCCACCGGCGGGGGACTGTGGGCGCCGCCCGCTGGGGCGACGAGCTCAATCCGGAGCAGCGCTCCTCGGGCAGTCAGTTTTATATCGTAACCGGTAGCCCCGCCCGTGACACGCGCCTTGACAGCATAGAAGAAGCTTATACCGGCGTGCTGCGCGGTCGCCTTTATCAAGCTTTCATCGCTGACAGCAGCTTTGAAGGAAGTTTTGAAGCTTATCAGCAAGCCCATGACTTTACGCCCTTCCACTATCCCCGGTCCGTACGAGAAATGTACCGACAGGAAGGCGGGGCCCCCTGGTTGGATTTCACCTATACCATCTTCGGGGAAGTCGTCAGTGGCTGGCACGTAGTCAAGGAAATCGAAAAACTAGCGACTGACCCTTACGACCGGCCCCGCCGTCCTGTACGGGTCTTGCATACCCGCATTCCCGCAGCGTCTTAAAATCGCACAGCGATCATCGTTTGAACCCCTCATTTGCGTAACTTATATCCGCTCTTTCGAGCAATTTACCTTCCAACATCTGCCCCATGTCCAACGATATCAACAAAGAAAAACTGAAGTCTCTCCAAATGACCGTAGACAAGCTGGAGAAAACCTACGGCAAAGGCATTGTCATGCGCCTGAGTGACAATGCTGTGCAGGATGTGCCAGCCCTGTCTACCGGATCCCTGGGACTTGATATCGCCCTGGGTATCGGCGGGATCCCCCGTGGCCGCATTGTGGAGATCTACGGCCCTGAATCC
This sequence comes from Bacteroidota bacterium, assembly GCA_003696875.1. Taxonomy (GTDB): domain Bacteria; phylum Bacteroidota; class Bacteroidia; order J057; family J057; genus RFHL01. Next base: position 1,768 of record RFHL01000191.1, read on the forward strand.
TCCGGTAAAACGACCCTGGCTCTGCATATGATCGCCGAAGCCCAGAAAGCCGGTGGCCTGGCCGCCTTTATTGACGCCGAGCACGCCTTTGATCGCCACTATGCGCAAAAACTCGGCATCGACACCGAAAACCTCTACGTCTCCCAGCCCGATTATGGGGAGCAAGCCCTCGAAATTTGCGAATACCTCATCCGGTCTGGAGCGATTGATATTGTCGTGGTGGACTCCGTTGCCGCCCTTACCCCCAAAGCCGAAATCGAAGGCGAAATGGGTGACTCCAAAATGGGCCTGCAAGCCCGCCTGATGTCTCAGGCCCTCCGTAAGCTCACGGCTGCGATCTCCAAGACCAATTGTGTCTGCATCTTTATCAACCAGCTGCGAGAAAAAATCGGGGTGCTCTTTGGCAATCCCGAAACCACCACCGGTGGTAACGCCCTCAAGTTCTATGCCTCGGTTCGGCTCGACATTCGCCGTATGGCCCAGATCAAGGAAGGCACTGAAAGCATTGGCAACCGGGTGAAAGTCAAAGTCGTGAAAAACAAGGTGTCACCCCCCTTCCGGATTGCGGAGTTTGACATCATGTTTGGCGAAGGGGTCTCCCGGGCCGGTGAGGTCCTCGACCTCGCCGTCGATGCCGACATCGTCAACAAAGCTGGCTCATGGTTCAGCTACGACGGCAGCAAGCTCGGTCAGGGCCGCGATACCGTTAAAAAACTCCTGCTCGACAATCCCGAGCTGATGGAAGAAATTCAGCACAAGGTGCTCGTTCACAAGGGGATTCGCGAGGAGGAGCCTAAGAACGAAAAGCAAAAGGCCCCCAAGGCCGAGAAGGCCGACTAGGCGGCCTGAGCCAATAATCGAAGCGTCCGCTTCGGGGTAGCTTTCCCCTCCCAGCCGTGCTGGGAGGGGATTTTTTTTCAGGTGTCGCAACCGGCGATCTATGCCATTTCGGATGGACATTGGAGGGCCTGTGGTTCGGCCTGGCCCCATGGGTGGTCAGATACTACCCTTTGTCCCCGGTCAACTTTTCATCCTCGGGACCGCCCTGCTCATCCATCTCGGAGAAGGAGCGCCGCATCCGGGTATCGGCATCAATGTTTTGCAGGCGATAGTAGTCCATGATGCCGAGGTTGCCGAGGCGGAAGGCCTCGGCGATGGCCATCGGAATCTGCGATTCCGACTCGATCAGCTTGGCCCGCATTTCCTGCACCCTTGCCCGATAATACTGCTCTTCGGCCACAGCCTCCGCCCGTTTTTCCTCGGCTTTGGCCCGGGCCACCTGCAACTCAGCGGCCGCCTCGTCGGCCTTGAGTTCGGCTCCGATACTCTTGCCGATGTCGATATCGGCGATGTCGATGGACAACACATCATAGGCCGTGCCGGCGGTAAGTCCCCCGCCCATGATACGCTCGGAGATTA
>RFHL01000192.1 GCA_003696875.1 Bacteroidota bacterium
ATTGGAAAAGGAGGAAATAATGGGCAAGATGCCTTCCTCAGCCTGAGGAAGGGGCCTGCCGAAACGACCATGCTTCCCTGCTTTCTGCTCACTCACTTCAATGACCAGCATCATGTGTATCCGGATATTTTGGGGCCTTTTGTGGCTGGGGATTGTTTCCGGGTCTGGCTTATGGGCCCAGGAAGGGAGCCCAGCGGGACCGTTTTCCCGCTTGTCGGGGGAGTGGGTGGACGAATCCTACGCGCTGGAAGTGTTGACCGGCACCCTGCCGGAGGGCCGCGAGCCGCTGTTTCAGCTCTACCTGGCTCCGGAACAACTGGCCGCCGAGGAGGCGCTGCTGGTGATCGGGGAGTATTGCCGGCCTGGGGTGGCCCAGTACCTGCGCTTTCGGCCTGAGGCCGGCCGCCTCGTGTATGCAGGAGCAGTCCGGGATAGCCAGATGACCGACCTTACCCGCATCGCCCGGATGGAGATCCGCTGGGAGGTGGAGGAGGGAGATACCCTGCTGATCTATGAGGCGGAAGAAACCGAATACGCCAATCTTACCCGGGTGCGGCTGCGCCGGCAGCCACGACCCGTCTCGGACGAATCAGGCTGGTTTTGTGGCTTACAAATGCCGCTGATCCAGGTGCTGACCGAGGGGGCCTACACGGTCTATTCCGCCGGCGGGACGCCGACTACGCTGGACGGCGCGCTAGGGATCGCCGGGGCCAGGGACGAACTGGCCCTATTTGCGTCGCATTACGATCTCTGGCCTATGCTGGAAGAGCTCTGCGTACGCAGCAGTCTGGATGTGGTCGTTCTGGGGAGCCCCCGCCCGGGGGCGGAAACCCGGATCCTCGCCATTGAGTGGGCACCCGATGCCATCTACCTGTACGAGACCCGCCCGCAGGACGGGAGCGGGCATGATTGGCTGCCCTTGGAGCGGGGTCCGCTCTTTGTGATCATCGTTCTCCAGCACCAGCACCCCCCTCTGGAGGATTTCTGAGGCGCCCGCCTTGCCAATATGGTAGGAGGGACAGTATCTGCCGACCCTGTCTGCTTCTGGTCATGGGAATTGGCAATTGCCAGCCAAAAGATGTAAGTTCCTCCTTGCGTTCTATTCGCTTCTTCAGAACCTCTCTTACATATCTTTTGACCTTTACCTCATATGTCCATTTTCCCCAAAATTCTTGTCGGCCTGGATCTGACCGATATGGATCAGAGTCTGCTAGATTACCTGGACTTCTTCAAGGCGGGCAGCCCGCCGCCCACCGTTCACTACCTTCACGTCTCCTATGCGATGCAGCTCCCTACCATGGTGGGCGGACGCTATACGCGGGAGATGCCCGACCCCGGGCTCAATGATCAGTTGAAAGCCGAGCTGCTCGCCGAGCTGCAGAACCGCATCGGAGAGGAAGAAGCTGTGGTCTCGGTGATTGAGGGCACCATCTCCCGGCAGATGCTGGACTATATGGAGCGTAAGCAGCTGAATCTGGCCATTGTAGGCAAGAAAAAAGTATCGCTCGGGAGCGGCGTCGCCGCCAAGCGCCTGCTAAGAGGGACACATGCTTCGGTCCTGTTTGTGACCGAGGACCCGCCCAAAACCTTGGACCATATCATGGTCGCCGTGGACTTTACGCCCTATTCGGAGCATGGTATGCGCAAGGCGCTCGCCCTGGCCAAGGCCCAGCCAACCCCTCCTCGTATCACGATGGTAAATGTCTACGATGTCCCGACGGATCAGGCTTTTCGCATCAGCCGTACCGAGGGACAGTACGCTCGTATCATTCGGGAAAATGTGGAGTCCATCGTCCCCGAATACCTGGCCCGCTTTGATACTGATGGTCTTGAGCTTGGTGTCAGGCTGCAGGAAAATACGCACTACAATGCCGCTAAGCATCTGTACGAATTGGCTGGGGAAGTCTCGCCCAGCCTCGTGGTGATGGGCGCGAGGGGACACTCTACTCTGACAGCCCTGCTGCTGGGCAGCGTGACGGAGCGCTTTTTGTCGTATAACACCCGCTTTCCGACCTTGATCGTGAGGGAATAAGCCTTCCTGATCGCTTGGTCCCAAAACACCACGCCCGCCTTCCGGTCAGGAAGGCGGGCGCCCGGGCTATAGGACTCATTGTCCGGCGTATTGCAGGCGCTTCAGGGTGCGTCCTCGGTCAGTGTGTATTTCGACCAGATACATGCCCGCTGGCAACCTGCCAGATTGAATGATGAGCTCCGAACGATTGCCCCTTTGGCTAAACACCTGTCTGCCCATCAGGTCATAGACCACCACCGCAGAAATGTCCAAGGGAGCCTTAACGGTCCAGGTTCCCTGGGTAGGGTTGGGATACAAATTGATCTCCCGGGCCAGAAGGGGATCCAGGCTGGTGGTGCAGCGGGTAAGAACCGTATCGGTGGTAGTAAAAATACTTTGCTCCGGGAAACATTGGCTTCGGACGCCAAACAGATAGCGGGCACAAGGCTGCAAGTCTGCAGCCGGAATGGAGTAGGCGGTGTCCACGAGCGGGACTTCGGTCCAGACCGTGTCATTTTCTTCCCGGTATTGGAGGAGGTAATCATTGGAGAAGGCATAGCCAGCCCACGCCACCTCGTAGCTGGCGTTGAGGCTGTCATAGGCGACGGTCATGGAAGCCGGAGCCTTGCAGATATAGCGTAAGTCTACGCAATAGTCTTCGTATTCTCCCTGAACCACCGTCCCACAGGCGGTAAGGGTATTACCTCCGCTAAAAGCGGTGATTTGAGCTCCGATCCGCAGGCGCGTACGGCCAGACGGCAGGCTATCAGGCAAGAAGAGCTGGCCCATGAGGGAGTCCCCACTCACTTCCCCACTGTCGTAGATACGCTCCGTGCTGTCATGAAAGACCCCGTCCCGGTTAATGTCCAGCCAAATCGCCCAGCTGTGCGGAGCACTGAAACTGCCCCCCCGCCGCAGCACAAGCTGCTGCAGGCTGTCGAGATACAGCGGCGTGCTAAAATTGCCCCGATCGCCATAACCAAGGTCCGTACCACTGGTCCAGTTCAGACCCCCGATTTGGATCTTGTCGATCCACATCAGATTGCCACTGCCCGTAGGGGTACAGTAGGTCAGGTCCGTACAGCTCTCACAGCCCTTGGTGTAGAAGATGGTTTCGGGCGAATAGTCCTGGGTCAGAGTGTCGCACAGGCTCTTTACCTGGAAGGCATAGCCCGCGCAGGTTTCCAGGTCCAGCAGGATGAGCGTCGTATCGGCGGTGCTGAAATAGTTCCAGGTGGTGTCGGTCAGGAGGCGATAGCGAACCTCGTACGCATGGGCGCCATAGACTGAGCGCCAGTTTATCTGGGCGATGGTGGCGGCACTGGCCAGGAGCTGAGTCTGGGCCGGTGGCTCACAGCAGCCCCGGGTGCGCATCTGGTAGGTGGCGCAATAGGTATTGGTATCCGCCTGGCAGGCGGTCGCGACCTGGATTTCGTAGGTGGTACAGATCCTGAGCTCGTCCAAGGTAAAGCTGGTATTGGTGGTGCTCAGGCCCTCGGTCCAGAGGCTGTCCCCCAGCGGCCGGTAGCGGATCTGGTAGGAGGGCTGGCTGTCTACCGCGGCCCAGGAGAGCAGGATGGTGGAGTCATCGGGGCTGCTGAGGTCCAGGCTCCCAAGGCGGGGACAGCTGGTGGCGGGGCAGCACACATTGGCGGAGAGGATGCTCTCCCTGGCGCCGCCCGGGGCAAAGAGGGCCATGCTGCGCTCCCGCTGGCCAGCGGTGAAGGCGGTGAGACAGATGTCATCGCCATAGTCCATATAATTTTCCACCATGTCGACGGAGCCACAGGAGACATGGCCCGGATTACAACCGTAGTTGGGCCCATCGGAGAGCGGGGTATCGGCGACACCATCGTCGACCCCGCAGCCTCCGTCACCCCAGATGTGGCGCAGGTTGAGCCAGTGGCCGACCTCGTGGGTGGCCGTCCGGCCGAGGTGGAAGGGGGGAGAGGCGGTACCGACTCGCCCAAAGTATTGATAGTTAATCACGACCCCATCCGTAGCCGGGTTGCCACCGGGAAACTGGGCGTAGCCCAGAAGGCCATTGCCCAGGTCGCAGACCCATATGTTGAGGTAGGTATCACTCGGCCAGGCGTCTTTGCCGCCCTGGGCATCGAATTTCACCCCATTGTTAGTGTTGAATGAGGAAACATTGGTAGGCGTCCGGGTAATCCCATTGGTGGGAAACCCATCCGGATCGATCTTCGCCAGGCAAAATTCCATCTGAAAGTCGGCGGCCTGGGCCCATTGGCTGCTCGCAGTTGTGTCGGCATTGAGCCGGCGAAAGTCCTCATTCAGAATATCTATCTGTGAAATGACCTGAGCTTCGGAGATGTTTTCGACGGCCGTGTTGTAAACGACATGTACCACAACCGGAATGGTGATGACCGTCACGTCATTGTCCCGGCCAGCCTGAGATTGCTGGTATTCCTGCGTAAAACGTTCGATCGCCGCCATGCGTTGAGGCAAATCGGGATCCGCCAGCTCTTGCTGGTGGAGGTAATCCATGGTGCCACAGCGGGTATCCTGGGCTATCAGGGAAGAAAGCGAGGTCAATCCAAGCCAGAGGAGGAACAATAAGGGACGCAGGTACATGCCGGAAAGAGGATATTGGTAAAAATGGCAAGTTAAGCACTTTGCCTCGCATTTGGCGGTGGAAAATGAAAAAGCCCCGGCCAGGAGGCCGGGGCATATGCTGGGAGCAATGGGAAAGGGAAGGCTATTCGATTTCTACCCGGATGGTCTTGGTGCGTCCTTTTTTGTCCAGCAAAAAGCGCTCCCGGTACAGCATAAAGGCTGCTTCGCCCACATCCTTCAGATAGACGTAGTTGAAGCCTCCGGAGAAGACGGCCCCTAGGCCCGGCACCAGGCCTACGGCCTTCTTGGTGATGGTGCGCTCTACGATCTCCTTGATAATAATACGGGAGACGAAGCTCGTGGCATTCTTGCTGAGTTGCTTGGTCGTGAAGTCACCCATGATCTCGGGATAGGAATCGCTGTAACGGCCGGCTTCGAAATCCTTGAGCTCGGCTAGGGCACGCTGTTTTTGGACCTTGTCCGAGGAGGTGGCAACCTTAAAGATGCGCATCATATAGGCCATCTCGAAGGCGCGATCGGCCGGAGCCTCGGTTTCGCCCACCAAATCGAAGCCATAGCACAAGCCGATCTGGTAAATGGTCCGGACTGAAAAGGAGAAGAGCGCCGGTAGATCGGCGATCAGGCCGGGCCACCCGACGAGACCGGTACCTACACCCGAGATGGTCGCCATGCGGGTATTGCTATCGATAAAGGTCTGGGCGACATGGTCCAGATCATGAATCGACGCCTTTTTCAGGGCGGAGATGCTGGTAGCCTGGATTTCAAATTCGCGGGTGGCGCTGAGGACGTCTTCTGGATTGACGGTCCACTGGGACACGTCCTGGAGTTTCTCAATCACCTTTTCGGTGATGCCCGAGACGCTGCCTTTGACATCCTCAGGGGTGAGTTTATCCGTTAGCCAGGAGATGGGTTTGCTGACAAAGTCGGTCGCCCGATTCAGAAAACTGGGGTTTTCTGCCTTCCAACCGGCTATTTCGTCAAGTATCTTGCTTTCAGAAGCATTTAATTTTGCCATGCGTTGCCTTGTGAGTTCAAAACTTCTTTATTTTACTTGTCCTCTTTTGAAAGGTTTACCCAAAGGAAAAAATCTTACATGCATTTCGGAACCAAAGCGGTACATGCGGGGGTAGAACCAGACCCGTCGACTGGGGCCATTATGACGCCCATTTTCCAGACCTCCACCTACGTGCAAGCTGCGCCGGGAGACCACAAGGGCTACGAATATGCCCGTACCCAAAATCCCACCCGCTCGGCCCTGGAAAAGGCCCTCGCCACCCTGGAAAATGGCAGCCATGCTACCTGTTTTGGCTCAGGGCTTGCGGCCGCCGACGCGCTGATGAAGCTGCTTAAGCCGGGCGACGAGGTGCTGGCTACCAATGATATGTACGGGGGGACTTATCGCCTCTTTACCCAGGTTTTTGCTCCCATGGGCATCCGCTTTCGGTTCATAGATATGCAGCAGGCCGAGTCGATTGCCGAGCACCTAGGCCCGCAGACCCGCATGGTATGGATTGAGACACCTACCAACCCGCTCCTGCGAATCATCGATATTCGGACTGTGGCGGCCGAAACCAGATCCCATGATCTGTATGTCGTTGTTGACAATACCTTTGCTTCTCCCTATCTGCAAAACCCCCTGGACCTCGGGGCCGATATCGTGCTGCACTCCATCACCAAGTATATTGGCGGGCACAGCGATGTGGTCATGGGCTGTGTGGTGGTAAAGGATGCCGCCATTGATGCCCGCCTCAAGTTTTTGCAAAATGCCTGCGGAGCCGTGCCCGGACCCCAGGATTGCTTTCTGGTTCTGCGGGGCTTGAAAACACTCCACCTGCGGATGCGGGCTCACTGCGAAAACGGCGCCCGGGTGGCCCGTTTTCTTCAGGGCCACCCGGCGGTGGCCAAGGTGCACTGGCCCGGATTTGCCAATCATGCTGGCCATGTCGTGGCCCGAAATCAGATGCGTGACTTCGGGGGGATGCTTTCCTTTACCCTGAAAGATGATCGTATGGAGGCTGCTCTCCAGGTGATGCGTAGCACCCGCCTCTTTGCCCTGGCCGAAAGCCTGGGGGGCGTGGAATCACTGATCAGCCATCCTGCTTCCATGACCCATGCTTCCATCCCCAAGGCCGAGCGCGAAGCCTCGGGCCTGAGCGATACCCTGATCCGGTTGTCGGTAGGGGTGGAAGATGCGGAGGATCTTGTAGCCGATCTGGCCCAGGCGCTGGAGGCATTGAGTTAGTCGCGATAGGGTGAGGGAGGAAATCCTGACCGTTCAGCCAACGTATTGAACGGTTCGACCTGAATCCGGGTTTTTGTGCATGGTTCTTGTGCCTTGAAACTGGCCGAGAGGTGTCTGGTTACAGACATCTCGGTGCGGTTTTACCCCTGAACCATCTTTGGCATGCTTTGTCTCATTTTCACCCGGAAATACTTCCTCGCCGCTACCTGCACCGACCAGACGGAATGGCTGCGGCCAGACGGCCACCGCGAGATCGCCTATGGCACAACAGATCCGGCCGAGACGCTGGCTCAGTACCTGCCTCAATGTCTTGCTGCGCTGTCCTCAGAGGGACCTGTGCCCGTATGCGTGGTTCTGCCTGGCGACCAGATGGGCCCCGATGGCATGGAGCCCGGTATCCGGGCCGCACTGGAGGCATACACGTCCAGGTCACTCAACCTGCTGATAGTCATGAGCCTGCCAGAGGCTTTTGTGGTGGGGCTAACAGGAACTGAAAAAGCCACCGCGGAAACCGCCGTTCTGGAAGCTCTGGATGAGGCCGCCCATCTCTGCCTGCCCGGCGGGCAGGCAGAGATGGGAAAGACCTTTGCCCATGTAGGACCAGCTGCTGGCCGCAAGGCCCTTCAGCAGGTCCTTCTGGAGAGGCTGGGACAGATGGGGCTGAACCCTGACGCCACCATGAAAAGCCAATTGGCCGAGCAGATGTCGGCGCCGGCGAGTGGGCAAACCTACACTCTGACCCGTGGGGATGAAGACATCCGGCTGCAGGTAGAGATCACGCTTACCGAGGCCACCTTTGCGCAGTATTATTTTTCAGGCCGGGAGGCACTCAGGGAGGCCCTGGATCCCGATACCCTCCATGCAGCCGGCATTCGACAGTTGGCCCTGCTGGGCCCCTATCTACGGCAGGCGGAAATGCGGCGCTACCTGAGACAAGAGCTGGGGTTGGAAGGCATGCTCCTGCATGCCGGGGATTCGGATGTGTCCGACGAATTTCCCCTGATCGTACAAGGAATGGTGCACAAGGGGAAGGCTGTTCTGGCCCATCAGGCCGAACTGGCGCGCCGCCGGCGGGCCGAGGCAGAGGAGCGGGCCCGCATTGCCGCCGAACTGGAAGTCAAGGAGGCTAGGGAGGCCCTACTGGCGGAAATTCAACGTACATGTGTCGATCCGGCTGAAAAGGAAGTCTATGAGCGGGCATTTGTTCAGCGGGGAGAGGATCTGGGCATCCCGCAGGTCGTGATCCAATGGAACATCAGTGAAGTCCTGAGCCGCATCCGCCTGCGGCAGGCCCAGGAGATCCTGGCCCCAGTGGAAGAAAAGCCCGCACCGATGGTGCCTGAGCCCGAACCGGAGCTGGTCCTGGAGGCTCCGGCTGTTCCGCTTCCAACCACGGTCAATGCCCCGCGCCGCCTTGGCAAGTCCCAGCCTGCCCTGATGTCCATGTCTGATATCTTTGTGGTGGTGGCTCATCTACCTGATACCGAATTTGAAAGCTGGAGAGTAACCTTCCATGGCGATGACTCCCCCAAGATTGTCCGCTTGCTGCCGGTCGGCCAGATCGATGAGCCTGGTGCGCAGGCGCGTTTTCAGCAGATCTATCAAAAAGAGCGTACCTATTTTGAGGAAATGAGCGAGGTCGCGGAGGCCAAAGAGGGGCGATACTACTATCGCCCTGAGCCCGAAGGAGTTAGCCTGAAAACCCATGCTGCACGGCTTGGCTTAGGCAAAAAGCAAAAACTGGATGATTTCTCCAGCAGCGATTTGAAGTGCATCCTGCAAGTGTTTAAAGCGGTCCGGGATCTGCCGGTTTCCCATGCTGATCTCAATGAGGAGAACATCCTGGTGGTCACCAAGCGACGCTGGCCCCTGACCAAGGAGATGGACATCCGTATGTCGGGTTTTACGGCCGCCGACGCTACAGAGCAAGAGATGCTTGAGGCGACCCACCGGGCCTTTGGTCGTATCATCGGCGAGCCGGTGTATGCCGAGTTCCGGAAGCAGTTCAAGTTCTAATTTATTCTCCATCGGCCCAGCCCTGGTCATAGCCACACTCAGCCTTTTTGGGCTGGGTGTGGCTATTTAGGGCGGTACGGGTTGGGTGGAGGATAGGAGATCCATTTTACGTACGAGCCACCTGTTTTGAGGCTGGGTCCAGAAAGGGGGCGACCCCTGATAAAGACCCCTGCCGGATATTTTGCATATTTGTAGAGGCGTCGATCATCGACGACCTTCTCTACGCGTTTCGCTCACTCTAATCATATCTTTCATGAAAATCGGATTTATCGGACTTGGGAAAATGGGTGGCAACATGGTGCAGCGCTTGCTGCGTCATGGCCACGAGGTCGTAGCCTACAACCTCACCCAGCCAGAAATAGACATGGTGGTCGAAAAGGGGGCCACCGGCGCAAGCGATCATGCCGACCTGGTCGCCAAGTTGCCTGAACGCAAAGTCATCTGGCTGATGGTGCCGGCAGGGGACCCCGTAGACCAGAACATCGAGGCCTTGCTGCCCTTGCTCAAGACGGGAGATATTGTGATCGATGGGGGGAATTCGTTTTGGCGCACTTCGGTGGCCCGGGGGGAGAAACTCGCTGCCCAGGGGGTGCACTATCTCGACTGTGGCGTAAGCGGTGGAGTTTGGGGCCTGGAGAATGGGTACGCCCTGATGTATGGGGGAGAAGCTGAGGCAGCCGCTCATTGCGAGCCCATTTTTAAAGATCTGGCTCCAGAAGGCGGCTACCACTATTGCGGCGCGAGTGGATCGGGCCACATGGTCAAGATGGTGCATAATGGCATTGAGTATGGAATGATGCAGGCCTATGCCGAGGGGTTTGAGATCCTGGAAAAATCTCCCTATGACCTGGATCTCGCCGCCATCGGCGAGATGTGGCGTCACGGGAGCGTAGTCCGCTCCTGGCTGCTCGATCTCGCGGTGCTCGCCCTGAGCGAAGATCCACGCCTCGAAGCCATTCGAGGCTACGTCAACGACAGCGGCGAAGGCCGCTGGACCATTCAGACGGCGATTGATTTCGATGTGCCGGCCCACGTGATTGCGGCCTCCCTCTTTACGCGATTCGAATCGCGGCAGGAGGAGTCCTTTGCCATGAAGATGCTCGCTGCTTTGCGCAACCAGTTTGGGGGCCATGCGGTTAAGAAGGCTGACTGATCCTGTTTCTTTCTCAATATCTTCAAACCCCATCTTATGCCCGCACCAACCCCACTCTTGCTCACTATTTTTGGCGCCTCAGGCGACTTGGCCTACCGCAAACTCATTCCTGCCTTGTATGACCTGTCAGCACAGGACCTGCTACCAGCAGGATTTGCGGTTTTGGGGGTGAGCCGCACCGAATATTCGGATGCGGAATTTCGAGACCGTTTGCGTGCGGGAATTGAGGAATTTGCCCATCGGGAGGTGGAGGCAGATGCGCTTGACCGCTTTTTGCAGCAGGTCTACTACCAGCCGCTGAATACCCATGAGGAATCAGACTATGCTGTGCTCAAGGAGCGGCAGGAGGCGCTGGCGAAGGTGCACGGCACCGAAGGCAATGTCATCTACTATCTCTCCACACCTCCCAGCCTGTACCGGGTGATTCCGAGTCACCTGGCGGCCCATGGCCTGCATCAGCCCGAGGAGGGCTGGTGCAGGTTGATAGTCGAGAAGCCTTTTGGCTACGATCTTGAATCCGGTAAAGCCCTAAACGACTATCTGCTGTCCATTCTGGCCGAGGATCAGATCTACCGAATCGATCACTACCTTGGAAAGGAGACGGTACAAAACCTGCTGGTGACCCGCTTTTCCAATGGGATTTTCGAGCCGTTGTGGAATCGGAACTATATCCACCATGTGGAGATAACGGCGGCGGAGAGCCTGGGAGTAGGCGACCGGGGTGGCTACTACGACAGTTCCGGGGCCCTCCGGGATATGATTCAAAACCATTTGCTGCAAGTGATGGGGCTGGTGGCCATGGAGCCGCCTACAGTGGTGGAGGCCGATGCGATCCGCAATGAGGTCCTGAAGGTGTTTCAGGCGCTGCGACCGATTCGCGAAGAAGATGTGGCCACCCAGGTCATCCGGGGGCAGTATGTGGCCTCACACATCCGGGGGGAAGCGGTCAAAGGCTATCGGGAAGAGAAGGGGGTGTCCCCCGACTCGCGCACGCCTACTTATGTGGCGCTCAAGGCCTATGTGGATAACTGGCGCTGGGGAGGAGTCCCCTTCTATATCCGCACCGGCAAGCGCCTGCCCACCCGGGCCACTGAGGTGGTCATCCACTTTCGGGAAACCCCCCATCGGCTCTTTGCTGATCTCTGTGGTCTGGACCACCTCTTCAACCAGCTGGTGATCCGGATTCAGCCCAATGAGGGGATGCTCCTGAAACTCGGAATGAAACTGCCAGGCATGGGCTTTCGGGTCGAACATGTTAACATGGATTTTCTCTACAAGGATATGGGCGCAAACTATGTCCCCTCGGCCTATGAGCGGCTGCTTCTGGACGCTATGCAAGGGGATGCCACCCTCTACGCCCGCGGAGACGCGGTCGAGGCCGCCTGGCGATTTGTCGATCCTATCCTGAAGGCCTGGGCGCATGAACCTGACCTGCCTGTGTATGGATATCCGGCTGGTAGTTGGGGACCCGAAAATGCCGATACCCTCATCGAGGGAGAGGGCTATACCTGGCGCTATCCGGCGCATAACCTCGCTGATGATGGTGTCTACTGCGAGCTTTAGAACGCTTGCCCCTGCGCAAAAAGCCCCTTTAGACGCTGCATTGAGGGCTGGATGCTGAGCCAAGCAAAATTATTAGAATTAAATTTTTATTAAC
>RFHL01000193.1 GCA_003696875.1 Bacteroidota bacterium
CCTCAGCCTGCCGATCTACCTGCCGGTAGAACCAGGCACCTCGCCCGCGGCGGTACAAGCCCGTCTGCTGAAAGCCCTTGCTGACCAGGCCGAGTTGGCACCCGACCCGGCGGAGAGGTGGGCACCTCTTCTGCCGCAGGGTCTCCTGCACGCCACGCTGCGCCTTGCGCTGGGGCAGGCACAGCGCCGCAGGCGCTTTCCTATGAGTGGGTTTCTCTCCGACAATGGCTTTTTTTCCTTGCGCCCCCTCCACGCCCCCGGTTTCCGGGCAACCGATGCGGTCGCCCTGCCGGTCTATGTGCCGCTGGCCCCTTTTTGCCTGGTGGCGCTGCAGCACGAAGGCGGCACGCGGCTGGCCTTGCAGGTACCGGCGGGGCTGGACCCAGCGCCGTTGCGGGAGGGGCTTGCGGCCGCCTGGGCGGCTGGGGAAGCACCGGCTTGCCCGTCGGCCGGGCTGGTCTCCGATCCCCTCGTGGGGGCGTTACGGCCCTTCTGGGCACGCTATCTGGAGCGACCAGAGGCCGATCTGGCCGCAGGCCTCAGCTTCGTTCAGTTGGGCGGAGACTCGTTACAGCTCCTGAGCTTGGTGGCGGAAGTGGCCCCGCAGTTTGTCCCGGAGCAAACGACAATCTTCATTGAAGCGGTCCTCAACACCGGGGGCCGCCTGAGCCTGGCCGATATGGCCGGGATGATTCACGATGTAAATGCTTCCCCCCCATGAAAATGTCTTTTCTGTTTGGGGCCAATCTGCCCACCCTGTGGCGGCTGCTGGCCGCCCAGCAATTTCGGGTGCGACCCGGCGCCCTGCCGGCGCTGGGGATGCACGCTTTTATGGCCAGCCTCAACAGCCTGCTGGCGCTGGCTGAGCCCAAGGTGCCGCCCGCCGGGCGGCCGAAGCGGCCGGTCTTTATCCTGGGCCACTGGCGCAGCGGGACGACGCACCTGCTCAATCTGATGGATGTCGGGGGGGCCTATCTGGCCCCGACGACCTTTGAGGTCGCCTTTCCGCACATCTTCCTGCGCTGGCAAAAGCCCCTTGCCCCGCTGCTGGATCGCATCGGGCCGGGGGTGCGGCCCATGGACGGGATGGCCCTGCATATGGACAGCCCACAGGAGGAAGAGATCGGCTTGGCGGCGCTGGGTGCCCCCAGCGCCTATCTGGCGATTCATTTCTCCCGCGATCACGAAGCCTTTCAAAAGTATGTCTCCTTTCGGGATGCCAGCCCGCAGGAGCGGGCGCAGTGGGAGGCGGCCCATCGCGGGTTTCTGGACAAGCTGCAAGCCAAAGTGGGGCCACCGCGGCCCCTTTTGCTGAAATCCCCTACGCATACCGCCCGGGTCAGGTGGTTGCTGTCGCTGTATCCCGATGCCCGCTTCGTCCACATCCACCGGGACCCTTACGACTGTATCCGCTCTACCCTGCACCTTTACGATGTGTGGTTTCAAATGCATCATTTTCAAGACCTGCGCCCCATGCGGGCTGGTCGGGATGCTTACGTGCTGGACACCTACGAATCGCTGCACCGCTGTTGGTTTGAGGAGGCGGACCTCATTCCGCCGGGGCAGCTGCATATGCTTTCCTTTGCTTCCCTAAAAACCGATCCGATGGCCGAGATGGAAAAAATCTATCGGTTCCTGGGCGATGCGCCCTTTCCCGGAGAAGCGTTACAAACCTATCTGGCCGGCATTCGCAGCTACCGGCAAAATCGCTATGATCCCCTGCCTCCGGCCATGATCGAGGCGATCAATGCCCGTATGGGGTTTGTCTTCGACGGCTTTGGCTATGACCGCAGGTCACCCGGCGCGACGACCTGAATGTGATGAGGTAAGGGCGAAAAATCGGTCAGGGACAGCTTCCAGCGGTTTTCGCCGGAATGGGCAAAGCCCATACGGGGATAGAGATCAGCGACAGGCTGGTTTTTGGCGGTGGGCAGGTATTCGCCCTCAAGAAACCGAAATCCAGCCGCCCGGGCGTTCGAGGCCAAGTGATTGAGGGTCAAAGCCTCTACCCCGCGCTGGAATACCCGGCAACTCATGCACCAGTGCCGGATGAAGAGAGTTTCCGTATCCAGTGGCTCGGCGATGAGCATGGCGATCAGGCCGTAGGAACCGAAGGTGTCTGACAGGCGGAGCTGCAAGGTCAGGGTGGTGGCAGGCAGAGCCTGTAGCCCGGCTTCGGTATGGCGCTCCGTGCGCAGATTAAACTGATTGGTGCGCTGGGAGAGCTGGGCCAGGCGGGGCAGGTCGGCGGGCTGAAAGGGGCCAATGGTCGCCTGCATCTGTAGTTGCTGTAAAAAGGCGTCCATATCGACCGCTGCCTCTGCCAGGGTCGCCCGAGCGGTAGCCTGCTGATAGTGGCGGGTGCGCTGGGCATCGGTCTCACTCAGAGCGGGCGTTTCAAAGAGGTTGAGCTGGCTCAGAAAAGGCAGGTAACGCGCCGGATCGGCTGGCAGATCCGGCACCAGCACTTCAGGCAAAAAGGTGCGGACGGCAGCCCGCTCGCCGGGCTGATCGTCCAGAAAAACCATGGCATCAAGCCCGATGCCCAACTCTTGCTGAATATGCCGAATGTTCTCGGGTTTGGGTCGCCAGTTGGCGACAAAGAGGGCGAAATCTTCGAGCCGGAGCACCATATCGGGATGCTGCTCAAAGGGCAGGCGCGCCGCGGCGGGCTCATTCTTGCTGCACACACAGAGGATGATCCCGCGTCGCTGCAGCTGCTGGAGCCAGCGTTGAAGATCCCAAAAGGCCTTGCCAGGTCCGCTCCCGCCCAGTTGGATGCCAGCCAGCCCATCGTCACCGATGGTCCCTCCCCAGAGGAGGCCGTCGAGGTCCAGCACCACACACTTGCGCAGCCGCCCTGCCCGGGCGGCGAGCATGCGGGCCAGGCCCTGGGCCAGAGCCGCCTCGAAGTCGGGGGTGAAGGGCAAGCCCACCGTGGCCGCGAGGCTGGGGTCCCGGATTTGCCCCAGCCCCATATAGGCCGTCAAAGCGGCCAAGTCAAAAAGGGCCAGCTGCGGCAGCTGCTGGGCGAGGGTGGCCAGGGCCTGATTAAGTTGGCGGATCTGGTAGGGAAAGGCGCCGGGCGTATGGGTCCCCAAATGGCCAAAGACGCCATCCCAGGCGTCTTCGAAGTTGAGGAGGATCACCTGGGCCGGACTATGGGCTGCGATCTGTTGGCACCAGTGGGCCACTCGCTGGCTTTCGGCCTGGGCAAAATGGGTCTGCTCGGGGGCGGATAGCCCGTAAAAGTGCGCCCGCAACTTGTCCAGGGAGGGAAGGAGCACGATGATATCGGGCTGGAAGCGGTAGGTCTCCGATTGAGGGTTCAGGATCTGGGCCTCAATCTGATCAAAAGGAGCATCGAAGAGCTCGATGGGCAGGCCCGCCAGACGGGCTGCCTGCGGGAGAAAGCCCGCCAACAGGCGGGTGTTGCGGGCCCCGAGGAGGGCGACTCGCTGGGGTGGACCAGGCAGCGTCTTCCCGACCGCCGCCTCCTGGGCCTGGCTTCGTAGCGCTGCCGCCGACAAAAAAGGAGCCACCATGGACGAGAGGTTAGAGGCCTGGCTGGAATCAGGGGCGAACCCGCACCACCTGTTGCGGCCCTTGCAGCCGCAATTCGTCAAAGGCGCCCCGGCGATCGGGCGTCACCTCCTCTCCATTCAGGGTCCAGCGGGAATAGGCCCCCGCCGGCAGGGCCAGAATGAGGTGGTAGTCTTCACGCTGATGCTCCAGGGTGAAGGTCATTCCCCGGCTTTGGCGCTCCATAAACAGGCTCACCTGATCGGCCCCCACGGGCAGGGACCGCAGCCGGGCTTCGTCCCAATCGCTCGGGAACTGTGGCTGCAAGCGGATCTCCTGCCGCTGGGCGGCCGGCTGCACCCCAAAAAACTGGGCCACGACCGGGTAGGCCAGGGCATAGATGTTCCAGGCCTGGGCCATCATGCCAAAGTCGGGCGAGACCTCGTACATGCTACCGGGGAGTGCGTAGCTGAAGCTGCGCACCATGCGCTGCAGGTAATCGAGCGCCGTATCGGGCCGGCCATAGGTATTTTCGGCGATGGCCTGTACCCCGGTCGGCAAGGTCATAACGGCCCCGACATAGGAAAAGACCTTTTTGTCCCGCGCAAAGGAGCCGTCGTCGCTGCCGGCGCTTTCGTCCCGGTCGATGCCCGTCACAAACATCCCGAAGGGATTGGTGAAGCGGCGGGCCGTCTGCAGCGCCCGCAGGGCGCGGGCACTGTCGGCGAGGCCCAGTTCCAGGGGTACATTCACCACCCAATTGTGGTGGAGGACGAAGCCCTGCCGAAGGCTGTCGGGGTAGTCGGCAATCTGCGCCCGGGTGGCCTCCAACTCGGCCACGGCCCAGGGCTTGCCCAGGGTATCGGCCCGGATGATGGCGTCCTCAATCAGGTGGCGGGCCTCCCTGGCGGTGCCGATAAAGTCGGCATAGGAGTCTGACGCCTCTACCCAAAAGGCCCGCTCCATGCGGGCGCGGAGGCTGTCGGCCCGCGCCTGGTACTGCTCGGCCTGCTCGATTTCCCCGATCTCGGTGGCCATCCGGGCCGCATCGGCATAGGCCTGCTGGGTGTAGGCCGCCACATCTATCATCTCGCTGTTCAGGCCGTGGATTTCCATCATGCCGGGCCCGTCGGGAAAAAAGTTGCCGTCGGGATCGGCGCTTGTTTCCACCCACGCCAGCCCACGCTTGATAAAGGGGTACATCTCGTCCAGCAGCTCGCGGTCGCCGGTCCACTGGTAGTAGGTCCAGACCATGGAGGCAAAGTGGGGCGTCTCGTTGACGTTGCCGGGATTGTAGACCACGCCATTGGTGGAAGCTTCGTGTATGATCCGGCCATTACCGTTGGTCTCCTCGGACAGGCGCTTGAGCAGGAGCAAGGTTTCGCGGGCGAGCTCGGGGCGGCCCGTGGCCAGCACGCCCCGCAGGGCGTAGGTGGCATCGCAGCCAAACCACCAGGGATAGTCAGGCAAGCCCGCAGACAGGGCCCGGCCCTGCTCGGGAACTTCCCGAATCAGCCAGTCGGTATTGTACTTGATCCATTCGTAGGCCTGAGTAAGGGTCGGGTCAGGCAGGATGAGCTCGGCGGTCTGGGCGATTTGCCGATACCGCTGCGCTTTTTGTTCCAGTTGGGCCAGGGGATCAGCGGCGATCCGGTCCAGCGTCTGCAAAGCCGAATCCAGCGAGGTATAGGAGCCACTGAAGAAAAAGGGGACCACCCGGGTCTCGCCCGGGGCGAGGCTGAGGGGTAAGGCCAGGGTTCCTGCGACTCCCTGCCCGGGATGCTCACCGGGACAGGGCGGATCTACATCCAACGGCTGCCCTCCGGGCAGCTGCCAGAGCGCATACCAGGGATTTTTTTTGTCCTGGCCCACATAGCAAGCATGTTCCTCGTCGAAGCGGAGCTGGTCGGGCCCATCGCGCATGCCGCTGCGCTCGCCCAGCCATACCGGCCGCAGATCGGTGGTGGCGGTAAGGAGCAGGCGGCCTTCCCAGACATCGGAGCGATCATTTTTCAGGAGAAAAACGCCCACCATGCCCTCGGTTTCGTCCGGGACAAACTGTAGCCGTGAGACCGACAGGCCCGGCAGCACCGGGCCATAGTCGAAGCGATTGGCAAAGGGATAGTTGATAAAAGCGACAGCCGAGTCGAGGCAGGTGATGGTCTCCCCGGCGGCGAGCGCCGCCTCGAAGCCATCAAAGAGTTTGATCGGATGGTCCCAGATGCCGCCCATCTCACCGGTTACATGCCAGCCCAGGGGCGGGAAGGTCCCGTCCTGATGCCCGACGGCATAGAGGCGGTTACCGGCGGTGACATAGGGCGAAGGCAGGTACTCGGCCCGGCCCTCCAGGGCCGGAGCCGTAGCGAGCACCGCCTCCCAGGGGGTAGCCGGCGGGGGAGGGGGTGTCTCGCAGGCGAGCCAGAGGCTCGCGAGGGTAGCCAGATAGGTGGGAGCAGCAAGCTTCATGAAACAAAAATAGACCCTCTACGGCTGGGGTGCAAGCAGGGGCCAGCGCGCCCAGCAGTTTCGGATATGGATAAAAATACGATTCTCGAATTTCCACAAGAAAAGCTGGCCTCTTCTTCACCCCAATGGGCATTTTTTCTGGTCAAGCCTGGGCCTCAGGAAGGACTACGCTGCCAGGGCTGCTCGGGTTCCCCATGGTTTCGCCCTGTCAGCACTACCCAAAGCACCCTTGGCAACACAGACGGGGCGGACATCCATGCTCTCCCATAGCCCCGTCTGCGTGACATCCTCAGCTTGATGGTCAAATGCCGCCTTCTCTCGTTCGAAACCCTCACCCTTTGCATTGATAGCCAGCAGTTTGCAACAAAAACCCACCTATTGGTAAATATTTTCAAATCCGAAACTGCTGACCCGGCAAATTGACTTCTTTCCTCCGAAAGTTTTTATCGTATATTTGCGATGGATATGCGTCAATTTTCCTTGGCGAAAAGAAGAAAATTGCCAGCCGCTCATTGTCGATACCAAATGGAAACACCCCCATTCACATCCAAGCAAACCGAACTGGCCTGCCTGGCCAAGGCCCTGGCCCATCCGGCCCGCATCGCCATTCTGGAGGTGCTGCGGCAGCGGCAGGCCTGCTACTGTGGCGATATCGTGGAGGAACTGCCGCTGGCCCAGGCGACGGTCTCCCAGCACCTCAAGGTGCTCAAGGACGCGGGCCTGATCCAGGGGACGATTGATCCCCGGCGCTCGTGCTATTGCATTGATCCTGAGGGCTGGGCCCGGGCCCATCAGCTCCTGGGCGACTGGTGGACCGACTACGAGGCCCCTGCGGGGCCGCGTTGCTGTGAGTGAGGCTGCTTCCAAATTCTATTCCCTTTTTTATCCTTTTTCATCGGTTTTTTACAATGGAACATTTGCTCCCTGAGCTGCAAAGCTATCTGAAGAACCTGCCTGCCGAGGCCCTCCCGGCAGAACGGCAGGCTGTGCTGAGGCCGCTGGCCGATTTCGTGACCGCGCAGCTCCCACAGGAAGAGTCGGTGCCGATCACCTTCATTTGCACCCACAACTCCCGGCGCAGCCACTTTGGGCAGGTCTGGGCGCGGGTATGGGCCGTGGCGCTGGGCCTGGATCAGGTCGTCACCTATTCCGGGGGCACCGAAGCCACCGCCTGTCACCCCCACACGCTACGAGCCCTGGCGGCAGCCGGGCTACGCATCGAGCCTCAATCGGAAGGCCCCAACCCGCATTACCTGATCCATTTTTCCGAGAGCTATCCACCTATCGAGGCCTGGTCCAAGGTCTACACAGATCCCGCCAATCCCCAAAGGGGCTTTGGGGCAGTCATGACCTGCGACAGCGCCAACGAGGGCTGTCCGGTGGTGGTGGGGGCAGCGGCCCGTTTTCCCATTCTCTATGAGGACCCTAAGGCCTTTGACGGGACCCCACAGGAGGCGGCGGCCTACGCCGAGCGATGCGCACAGATCGCCAAAGAGATGCGGTTTGTGATGGAGCGGGTCAGAGAAAAGGTCTGAATCCGCAACGCCTTTGTCAAGCCTGTTTTTCCTATTTCTTCCTTCTTTTTCTTGATCATATGACCACCTCATCAACCCCCTCTGCTCGCAAGCGCCTCAGCTTTCTCGACCGCTACCTTACCCTCTGGATCTTTCTGGCCATGGTGGTCGGAGTCGTGGTGGGCTACCTCTTGCCGGGCACGCCCGCCTTCATCAACCAGTTTTCGGTGGGTACCACCAACATACCCATCGCCATCGGGCTGATCCTGATGATGTACCCGCCCCTGGCCAAGGTCAACTATGCCCAGCTGCCCCAGGTATTTCGCAACGTGAAGGTGCTGGGGCTGTCCCTGTTGCTCAATTGGATCCTGGGACCCATCCTGATGTTTGCGCTGGCCCTGATCTTCCTCCGCGACCAACCCGAATACATGGCCGGTCTGATCCTGATCGGTCTGGCCCGCTGCATTGCGATGGTGCTGGTCTGGAACGATCTGGCCGATGGCAGCAAGGAATACGCGGCCGGCCTGGTGGCCCTCAACAGCCTCTTTCAGGTCTTTGCCTATAGCTTCTATGCCTGGCTCTTTATCACCAAGCTGCCACCCCTGTTTGGGTTTGAAGGCGCGGTGGTCGACATCAGCATCGGCCTCATCGCGGAGAGTGTCTTTATTTATCTGGGTATCCCCTTCCTGGCGGGTATGCTGTCCCGTTTCCTCCTTGTGCGACTCAAAGGCGAAACCTGGTACCGGGAGGTCTTCATTCCGCGCATCTCGCCGCTGACGCTCACGGCGCTGCTGTTCACGATTGTGGTGATGTTTAGCCTCAAAGGCGAACTGATCGTGCAGCTGCCGCTGGACGTGTTGCGCATCGCCTTGCCGCTACTGGTGTATTTTGGGCTCATCTTCCTGCTCAGTTTTGCCGTGGGCAAATGGCTGGGCGCGGACTACCCCCGCAACGCGGCGGTGGCCTTCACTGCCGCCGGCAACAACTTCGAGCTGGCCATCGCCGTGGCCATCGCGGTCTTTGGCCTCAACTCCGGGCAAGCCTTTGCCGGGGTCATCGGCCCGCTGGTGGAGGTGCCAGCGCTGATCTTGCTGGTGCGCGTGGCGGAAGGACTGAGAGGGAGATGGTATGGGGCCTCTGAGGGGGAGTAGAGCGGTTGAGAATCGCCCAGCCACGGATAGAAATATTGCCAGGAAACGAAATCCGTACTTACGAAGGTTCGCTTTCGATTAAATAGCTTTTCCCTTTTTCGATCTGCTGCATCTTGGCGACGAAGGCAGGAATCAGCGGTTCAAGGTGCTTCAAATTGCTCTTGGACACATCCAGTATGACGAGTGACAGCTTGTACTTTGAGATATTTTGCTGGGAATCAATGCTTTTGTCTATGGTGAGCAGGATATCGAAGCATTCTTGGGTAGCTTTTTGTAGAAGGTTCCCATTTTTCAGGCCATTCCAGCCCATTTCCGCAACGGTGTACACCTCGTAGTTTTCTAGCAGCCGCTTTAGCTTCTTGGTTACACACTCATCAAGCAATATTTTCATGGGCCACCTTGCTAAGGTTGATGAGAAGGGTTTGAGACATCTCCAGTAAGGCTAATACCTGCGCACTTTCCACACTGGGAAAATCTTCCAGAAAATCCGTGATAGGCTCCCCTGCTTCGAGGTAGTCAAAGAGATTTTTGATCGGTACCCGGGTGCCCCAGAAAACAGGCGTTCCGCCCAGGATTTCCTCGTCGATGTGTATGACCTTTTTCATCTCTGGTTCTTTGTCTGAATCTACGCTTTGTTGAGGAAAATGGCTAATGGAAAAGGGGTGGCCCGGCCCAGCTCTCGCTTGATCCTGCTGGTGCGCTGGTATGGGGCCCCTGAGGGGGAGTAGAGGCCTTCTGGCATGTCCTGGGATAGGCTTCAGCGCCTCACGTACTACAACAGGGAGCGGCCCCGGATTCTTCTGCCGCTTGCACGGGTGGGCAGGGTACGCTGCCGTAGGAGCAAAATACACAGCAGTCTCCTGTCAGGGGTTTGAGACGGGTATGGCAGTTTTCGCACGCATAAAAAAACTGGCAGGCATCGGTGCGCATGGTCTCTTCCTTTGTGTGGCCGCAATTTGGACAGGTGAGGACTGTGGTCAGCACGAGTGAGGAGGGACCTTGGGGTGAAGACATAGACGAAGACATAGACAGAGTCGTTGAAGGAATTTAGCCCAAGGTATCGCTCTGGCGGCGAAAGCTCAAGGCAAATACACACGGAATGACCACCAAATTCAGCACGGTGGCCGTTAGCAGCCCGCCCAGGATCACCCCTGCCATGGGGCTCTGGATTTCATTGCCGGGCTGGTCGCCATTTAGCGCCAGTGGGATCAGGGCTGCGCAAGTCTCCTGTCAGGAGGCGGTTATCAGTCAGGATGCCACCGATCAGCCGGTTTGGGGTGGGTATTATTTCCCTGAGTTCGGCTATCATCCTTTTTGAGAAGGGCAGCTGCCATAGAAGAACCCTGCCGAGGCGCTTGGCCGAGGGGCTGAGGGGGAGGTGGTATGGGGGGAGAGAAAGACCATATAGCTCCAGGCGGAGCCGGGGTCATGTGAAAGAGGACGCAGCATTCATGCTGCCTGCCGGCATTCTAGGCAGGCTATTGCTTCTTCAGAAGCCGGGGCATATATTACCTCAATATCGTCGAAGCCTGCCTTTTCCTGCACAGCCCCTGCCATGCACCTCTCCCTCCGCTCCCCTCTCAAGACCCTGGATCGGGTCTACAAAAAAGAGCATCCCGTCCGGACCGACTTCGAGTCCTTTACCCAAGCCCTCGCGACGCTGGCGCGTCGCGTCGGCGAGGCGACGGCCGCCGCACAGTCCGAGGAAACCTTCAAGACCCATCTCGCCGACTTTCTCAAGGCCACCTTCTACGACGGCTATGCCGTCACCCCCCACAGCTACAAGGGCCTGCATGAGGCCGATCTCGTGATTCCTACCCAGGACAAACGGCCCCACAATCAGGTGCTCTTCGAGGTCAAGCGCCCCGGCAGCAGCGAGATGATCTCCCCGGAGCAGCCAAACCGCAAGGCCTTGCACGAGGCCATCACCTACTACCTCTGGGAACGTGAGGTGCTCGGCAACCGTGAGCTGAAGCATATCGTCATCACCGATCTCGACCACTGGTTTCTGATTGATGCTCAGGCTTTTTACCGCCATTTTGGCAGCAACAGCAAGCTGCTCCGGTTCTTTCGCCAATGGCGGGAAGGCAAGACCGACAGCGACAGCACGCGGCAGATGTACCAGTACCTGGCCGAGCTATTGGCCGGAGAGGCCGTGGACCTGGAGGCCACCCATTTTCGCCTCCGTGACCACGTCGGGCTGATCGGAGCCGAGCCCGCCACCAAACAAAAGCCGCTGATTACCCTCTTCAAGCTGTTGAGTCCCGCCCATCTGCTCAAGACCTTCCGCCGCAACGACTCCAACGAGCTCAACAAGGACTTCTATTACGAGCTGCTCTACATCCTGGGGCTGGAAGAGGTGAAGCAAGGCGGCAAAAAAGTCATCGGCCGCGCCCGGGAGCCACAACGGGCGACCCTGATCGAGCGGGCCCGCACCCAGCGCCGATCCGAGGGGCTCATGAGCCGGGTCCAGAACCGCAAGCGCTACGGAGCCGATCCCGCCGATCAATTGCAGGGAGTCGCCCTGGCCCTGGCCATCACCTGGGTCAACCGCATCCTCTTTCTCAAGCTGCTGGAGGCTCAGCTCCTCAGCTATCATGGTGGCGACCGCACCTACGCCTTCCTGAGCCCCGAGCGACTGCGCAGCTACGACGAGGTCAATAGCCTCTTTTTTGAGGTGCTGGCCCTCCCGCCCGCGCAGCGCGAGAGCCACATTCGCGAAGCCTACGGCCATATCCCCTACCTCAACTCTTCCCTCTTTGAGCCGACCGAACTGGAAAAGGATACCCTGCGCATCTCGGGGGTACGCGAGGGGATGATGCCGGTCTATTCCCGCTCGGTGCTGCGCGACGCCCGCGGCCAAAGCCGCCGGGGCGAGGAGATCGATGCCCTGCACTACCTGCTGGCCTTTCTGGATGCCTACGACTTTGGGGCCGAAAGCCACGATGGCCTGCGGGAAACCGGCAAGACCCTCATCAATGCCTCGGTGCTGGGCCTGATCTTTGAAAAGATCAACGGCTACCAGGAGGGCTCCTTTTTCACCCCGGGCTTTATCACCACCTACATGGCCCGCGAGAGCCTGCGGCAGGTCGTACTGGACCGGTTTAACCGGGACTACGGCTGGGACTGCCGGGACCTGAAGGCGCTCTACAACC
>RFHL01000194.1 GCA_003696875.1 Bacteroidota bacterium
CCCCATTTTTCTCCCCTGTCCGATTTCGAGGGAATGTGTAGATTGCAGGGGCTGGTGGTGCCGCCGGCCCTGATCCATGTTTTTTAACTTCCTTGTATGCCTTTTGCTTCTTTTCGAATGCCCGTCCTGGCCTGGCTGTGGCTGGGACTTTTCATACCTGCCTGCACGAGTCAGCCGGCGGCAGATCCTGCCGCGAATCATCTGATCAACAGTACAAGCCCGTATCTGCTACAGCATGCCTACAACCCGGTGGACTGGTATCCCTGGGGCGATGAGGCCCTGGAAAAGGCCCAGTCGGAGGGCAAGTTGATCATCGTGAGTGTGGGGTATGCAGCCTGCCACTGGTGTCACGTGATGGAGCGGGAGTCCTTTGAGGATACGGCGGTGGCCAAGTTGATGAATGAGCACTTTGTGTCGATCAAGGTGGACCGCGAACAGCGACCGGATATAGACCAGATCTATATGAATGCGGCTTACCTGAGTTCGGGCCGGGGGGGCTGGCCCCTCAATGCGATCGCGCTGCCGGATGGCCGGCCGGTTTTTGCGGCGACCTATTTCCCCAAGGAGGAATGGACGCGGCTGCTGGAGCACTTTGTGAGGACCCAGCAGGAGCAGCCCGAGCAGTTGGAGCAGGTGGCAGGACAGATCCTGCAGGGGATCAAGACGATGGACAGCGGCACCCTGAATGAGGAACCGGCCGCCTTTACGGCGGCAGACGCCGAAGGGGCGTATCGCAGCATCCTGGCCAAGTGGGACTTTGAGCAGGGAGGGCTGGCCGATGCGCCCAAGTTTCCCATGCCGGCTGTGCAGCGCTATCTGCTGCGCTACCACCACTACACCGGGGCCGACAGTGCCCTGGAGGCCGTAACCACCACCCTGGATGCCATGGCCCGGGGGGGCATCTACGATCAGTTGGGGGGCGGCTTTGCCCGTTACTCGGTGGATGCCGAATGGAAAGTGCCCCACTTTGAGAAGATGCTCTATGACAATGCCCAACTGGTGAGCCTCTACACCGAGGCCTATCAACTGACGGGCAAGGAGGCTTACCGGCAGGTGGTGGAGGAGACGCTGGGCTTTGTGGCGCGGGAGCTGACCGACAGCCTGGGCGGCTTTTACTCCTCCCTGGATGCCGACAGCGAGGGCATGGAGGGGGCGTACTATGTGTGGACGGAAAAAGACATTACCAAAACCGCCGGACATGATGCCCTGGCTTTCAAGACCTACTTCAACGTATCGCCCTTCGGCAACTGGGAAGGAGAGGCCAAAACCAACATCCTGTACCGCACCGAGTCGCTGGAGACCATCGCAGCCCGGCACGGCTATGAACCGGCGCAGCTGCGCCGGGTGGTGGACCATGTGCGGGGCCTGCTGCTAGAAAAACGGCAAAAGCGCGAGCGCCCCGGCCTGGACGACAAGGTCCTTGCCGGCTGGAATGGCCTGATGATGAAGGCCTATGCCGAGGCCTATGAGGCCCTGGGTGATCCGGCCTACCTGGAGGCCGCCCGGCGCAATGCCGACTTTGTCACGAGCGCGATGCGCCGCCCGGACGGCGGCCTGTACCGCAACTGGAAGGGCGGGCAAGCCGAGATCAATGCCTTCTCGGATGACTATGCCTTTGTGATCGAGGGGCTGATCGCCCTTTATCAGGTCACCTTTGAGGAGCGCTGGCTCTTCACGGCCGACAGCCTGATGCAATATGCCCTCACCCACTTTTCTGACGAAGAAACGGGCATGTTTTTCTACACCTCGGACG
>RFHL01000195.1 GCA_003696875.1 Bacteroidota bacterium
AAGTTACCTAAATATTATTGCTATGCCTACCCCTCACTACCACGAAGAAGCCCGCCTGCAAAGATGGCGCATCCCCGGAATGATCGCCCTGATCGCCCTTCCGCTGGGCTTTGCCTGGATGGCCTACATCCGACAAGGTGTATTTTCGGGTTCTTCCTTTGAGACCCTCCTACTCATCAGTGGCATTGCCCTCCTGTTTCTGGCGGGCTACACCTATTACGCCCAGCGGGCGAGGCTCTCCCTCCACATTGATGGCCAGGGCATTGATTATCAGATGTATCCGATCCACAACCAGCCTCATCACATCGACTGGGACGAGGTCGCCGGTTATCAGGTCATACGCACCTCGCCGCTGGCTCACCTTAGCGGCTGGGGCGTTGAGTTTTCTTCCCAGACACCCTGCTACTCTGTCTGCGGCCACAACGGCCTGGCCCTGTTCCTCAAAAATGGCACCCATCTCTTTATTGGGAGCCGGCATCCGGAGCGGGTGCGCAAGGTGATCAAGAAGGGAATCAAGCGGCAGAATCGCCTCCGGATGGCTGGTTGATCATCCTTGGCACCATACACCACAAAACAGGCCGCTTTTCCCGAAGGAAAGGCGGCCTGCCTGTGTAATCAAGTTGTGGTAGGGGCTATCGAACGATCAGGCGCTGCTGGGCCCGGCCCTGAGCGCTCACCACCTCCACGACATAGACGCCCGCAGCCAGCTGCTGCAGGGGCAGATTCAGGCGCTCCAGGCCAGCAGGCGCTGTCTGCTGGTGGAGGACACGACCGTCAAGCCCAAGCAGGCGCACCTGCTTTGCGCCCCCCATACCGCGCAGATCCAGGGTAACCTGCTCTTGTGCCGGGTTGGGGAAAAGTTGGAAGACCGGGCTTGCCAGTGGCGCTTCGATATCCACAGTGGCACCACCTATTTCGTAGACCGTCAGCGTACTGCTCACCTCATTCGCCACCACCAGATAGTACTTCCCATCCGGGCTTTGGGCATTGGGGATCAGAACCAGTCCTTCGGGAGCAAGGTCGCCGGTGGCATCGCTGGTACTGCGAGGATTGGCGTAGTCGACAAAAGTCGGGGCAAGCGGATCCGTCACGTCAAAGATCATGACCCCACCGATGCGCTCCAGACCGAGGGACGAGCAGGGCCTGCCCGCTGGGGCTTTCGTTCGCCGGGATAAAAAGGAGCCCTTCCGGGGCGAGGTCGCCCGTTTCGGTGGTGGTACTCCGGTTGTTGACATACTGCACAAAGACCGGGTTGACGGGATCGGTGACGTCATGAACCATCACCCCACCGATGCGCTCCAGCGCCAGGAAGGAATAGGTGCGCCCATTGATCACCCCGGTAGCTACCCCTTCGGGCTCTGGCCCTTTGTCGTCGCTCCGGTTTTTGGGCTCAATGCCGTCTTCATTGGCATTGAAGATCGCTCCGAAGACGGGATCCTGGCTGGTAATCAACTCCAGCATATCCCCGGAGTCGTAAACCAGGGCACCGGTGGCGCCATCCCAGATGGTGAAGGAGCGACCACCCATGCCGTAGATTTCGTCGAAATCACCATCATTATCAGTATCTCCCTCAGTGACAAGGGTTTTCATCCGTCCAATTGCGGCCTTGAGAAGGTCACCATTGGGAAAGGCGGCGCTATCGAGTTCGTAGTCGGTATCACCCAACCGCGCTTCATCGACGAAGGCGTCGTACTCGCGGGCATCGCCTTCATTGGCGGTGATGAGATAGGTCACCCCTCCCACCGAATAGCTGGCGATGGCATCAGGCAGGTACAGCCCTTTGACGGGATAGTTGGCGATATGGATTTCGTCCCCCACATTGGTGGCATCCAGGCCAGCCCCAGGCAGGCTCCAGTCCTTGGTGCCCATACCGAGGACCGCCACGATGGTATCATTAACCAGATCCGCCACGGCCACGGCATTGTTTTCCTGGCAGGTCACCCAGGCGGTGAGCCCATCCTCGGATACCGTGATGTATTCCGGCTCCATATCTTCAGCCACGGTCGCACCGGGGGCCGAGATGCGTACCCCATTGGCTTCCAATGTGGCCTGCTGGGCATTGTAGGCCGTAAAGCCCGCCAGGGTCACATCGGCCTGGCTCAGGCCGGCGATGCCGCCGCTCAGGTCCACGATGGCTACCGCACCCTCGGGATCGGTCAGGTAGTCGTCGCTGGGCTGGCCCTCGATGGCGGCCAGGACTTTGCTCCCGTCAGGGGTAAAAGTGACCATGTCAGGCAATGCCCCTACCGTCACCTGGGCCAGAAGGTTTCCATCTGCATCAAAGAAGCCGATGCTGCCGTCAAGCACCGGATCGGTGGCATTGGCCAGGGCGGTGGCCACCAGGGTGTCATAGACGGCGACGGAGGTAATCTCCCCCAAGGCGCTCAGGTCAATCGAGTTGACCGGGGCAGGAGCAGCCGGGTCGCTGAAATCAACCAGATCCAGAGAGTTATTGACCGAGTTGGCCACATAGAGTCGCTGGGTAGCGGGCATGTAAGCCACGATCTCGGCGGAGTTTTCCACCGCGCCCGGTGTGTTGCTGTAGCTGGTCAACAGGTTTAGGCTGATGGCGCCGCTGGGGGCCGGCGCGAGGCGGTCGTTGTCTCGGATATACACGATCTGAGCCGCCGTCCCAGAAATGTCGGCATTCTCTGGATTGATCAGCCGCAGGGAAAAATACTCGTCGTTTTCGGCATCGGCATCATCCATGATGGGCACCATCAGGGTATCGAAGGCTACGCCCGGGACGAAGGTCAGGTTGACGGTATCGGCACTCATGAAGTCGGCCCCGCTGGTGGCGGTCGCAAAGGTGGTGAGGGCCAGTTGGGCCCTCACCGTATCGGTGGGGCTGCCGGTGAGCTCGACCATGATCATTACGGTGCCGGTATCCTCGGCTACGCTCTGGCTGGCGGCAGTAAAGCCAAGGTCTCCAGGGACCTGGCCATACAGGCTACCAAGCCCGCAAAAAACAATGGCGAAAACCCATCGCAGAGGGTGCATAGATAATTGTTTCATACAGGGAGGTTTGAGGTAAAAAAGTACCTGTAAATGACAGCCGGGATGTTAGCCAGGCGTGGGCTCTATGTTATCCCTGCATTAAATGGCGTTGGCATAAAGGTGCACCGGAAAACGCCTCCTCTGCCTTCTCTAAGCTGACAGCAAAGTGGTCTGACCGCTCTTAAGCTACCGTCCCCAGTCCGATATTCCTTTTGACATACTTCTCAAAGAAGAAGCGGAGGCTTTGATGTTCAGGGGCTGCCAGTTGGGGGTCCTGCGCGGTGAGCTCGCCCGCGGCCTGGCGCGCCAGGGCCAGGAGGTCGCGATCTTCCACCAGATTGGCCAACTGAAATTCGGGCAGGCCGCTCTGGCGGGTACCGAGAAAATCACCGGGCCCACGCAGCTCCA
The DNA here is from genome assembly GCA_003696875.1 of Bacteroidota bacterium. GTDB lineage: Bacteria > Bacteroidota > Bacteroidia > J057 > J057 > RFHL01. The sequence continues at coordinate 3,406 of RFHL01000195.1, forward strand.
GGTCGATCTCGGAAATCCGAAAGCCATCATTGGTTTCCTGCATGGCTTTGAGGCGACGCTTGCCGTCGGCGGAGAGCTTCTGGCCGGCCATGAGGATGCAGTAGGACTGGGTACTCCCCCGCCCCACCCGCCCCCGCAGCTGGTGCAGCTGCGAGAGGCCAAAGCGCTCGGCATTCTCAATCACCATCACGGTGGCGTTGGCCACATCTACCCCGACCTCAATGACCGTGGTGGACACCAGGATGTGGGTTTCCCCCTTCACAAAGCGCTGCATCTCCAACTCTTTGTCTTCGGGCTTTTGCCGCCCGTGGACGATGCCTATCCGATATTCGGTGAAATAGCGCTCCATGAGCTCGAAGCCTTTTTCCACCGCCAGCAGATCCAGCTTTTCGCTCTCCTCCACCAATGGATAGACCACATACACTTGCTGCCCCTGCTGCAGCTGATGTCGCAGGAACCCAAAAACCTCCAGGCGCTTGCCTTCGCCCCGGACCACGGTCTTGATGGGCTTACGACCGGGGGGCAGCTCATCGATGATGGAGACATCCACATCGCCGTAGACCGACATGGCCAGGGTGCGCGGGATGGGCGTCGCCGTCATGATCATATTGTGGGGAAAAGGCGTGGCCTTTTTCCAGAGTCTGGCCCGCTGCACGACGCCAAATTTATGCTGCTCATCGACCACCACCAGTCCCAGCCGGTGAAATACGACCGGATCTTCGATCAGGGCGTGGGTGCCAATGGCGATGTCGGTCTCGCCGCTGGCGAGTCCTTCGAGTACAGCCTGGCGCTCCTTTTTCTTCTGCCCTCCCACCAGCAGACCCGTCTTGAGGCCGACCTTGGCGGCCATAGCGGTGATTTTGCGGAAATGTTGCTCAGCCAGGATGGCCGTCGGGGCCATCAGCGCCGACTGAAAGTCGTTGTCCCGGGCCATGAGCATGGTCATAAAGGCGACCATGGTCTTACCCGCCCCCACATCGCCCTGGATAAGGCGGTTCATCTGGACCGGCTGAGCCAGATCCCGGCGGATCTCCTTGAGCACGCGCTTCTGGGCCCCGGTGAGGGAGAAGGGCATGTGCTCGGCGAAGAACGTATTGAAATACGCACCAATCCGGGTGAAAGGCGGGCTCTGGTGCTGGGCGCGGGCCACGGCCCGCCGGCGCAGCAGCATGAGCTGGAAAAAGAAGAACTCCTCGAACTTGAGGCGGCGCAGCGCCGCCTGTAGAGCCTCATGGCTACGGGGATAGTGGATCTGGGTGAGCGCCTCCCGGCGCGACACCAGCTGAAAGCGGGCACAGAGGGCCGGACTAAGGGTCTCGGGGATATGGCCGGCGGCTTCTTCCAGCAACTGAAAGAGCAAGCTTCGAAACCCCCGGGCATCAAGCCCCAGGCGGCCGAGCTTGTCGTTAGAGGGGTAAAAGGGCACGATCTGCAGCACATGGCGCTGGCCATCCTCTTCGTTGAGGGGCTCCATCTCGGGATGGGTGAGCTGCCACTGCCCGTGGTAGCGATTCGGTTTGCCAAAGAGGGCCAGCTCTTCGCCTACCTTGAACTGCCGCTGAATCCATTTGATGCCCTGAAACCACACGAGTTCGACGGTCCCTGTGCCGTCGGAGAAGGTGCCCTGCAAGAGGTTGCGGCCCTTGCGACTGGGCTTCAGGGCCAGGTGGGTGAGCTTGCCTACCAAGGTCACGAAGCCGGGCTCGGCCGGCAGCTGGCCGATGCGACTCACCCGGCTCCGGTCCACGTATTTGCGGGGATAGTAATGCAGAAGGTCCCGATAGGTCCGGATCTGACACTCAGAAGCGAGCAGCTGGGCTCGCTGCGGTCCTACCCGCTTGAGGTACATGACGTCCTTATTCCAGATGGGATGCTCCATAGACTGATGACAAGTTTACGCATTTTTGGGCAGATCCATGTTGAAAATAGTGGTCCGCCCGGGGCCGAAGGGGATTGACTCCAAACCGGCCAAAAGTGTATCTTGCCGCCGCCTGCTGGCCCCGTTATTCCTCCTAATCCCCCCGCATGTTTAATTTTCGCGCTAACATCAATATCCTCGGCCTGCTGACTGGCATCAGTGGCCTGGCCATGCTGTTGGCTTTGCCATTCTCCCTCTACTATCAGAGCGGCGACTTCCAGGCCATCCTGTTCTCGGGCCTGGGTATTATGGTCGTGGGAGGGCTGGTTTGGTTTCTTTCCCGTACCAAAGGCAATCAGGAACTCAAGAAGCGGGACGGATATCTCATTGTGACCGCCGGCTGGCTGGTGATGTCTTTTGTGGGGGCCATTCCCTATGTGGCCTCGGGGGCCATTCCCAGTTATACCGATGCCTTTTTTGAGACAATGTCGGGCTTCACGACCACTGGCGCCAGCATCCTGGGGCAAACCATCGAAGATCTCCCGGCCGGCCTGCATTTCTGGCGGGCGATGACCCACTGGATTGGCGGGATGGGCATCATCGTGCTCACCATCGCGATCCTCCCCCTGCTGGGCATCGGGGGCATGCAACTCTATGCCGCAGAGGTCCCCGGGCCTACGCCCGACAAACTGACCCCCCGGGTCAAAGAGACGGCCAAACGTCTCTGGATCATCTATGTGGCCCTGACGCTGGCAGAGGCTCTGCTCCTCATGCTGGGGGGTATGAACCTCTTTGAATCCTTGTGCCATGCGATGGCTACGCTTTCCACCGGAGGCTTCTCTACCCGACAGGCTTCCGTCGGGGCTTTTTCGCCCTACATCCAATATGTGATCACGATCTTCATGTTCCTGGCCGGCACCAACTTTGCCTTGACCTATTTTGCCCTGCGCGGCAAGCCCCTTCGCCTCTGGAACAACGAGGAGTTTCGCTTTTTTCTCTATGTGTCGCTTGGGCTTATCGCGGTGGTGACCCTGGGGGTTTATGTGCAGGAAGATATGGGCTTGGAAGCCTCCTTCCGGGCTGCGGCCTTTCAGGTGATGTCCATTGTCACCACGACGGGTTTTGGCACGGCAGACTATACAGCCTGGGGCCCATTCCTGATGATCCTGTTTTTTGTCCTCATGTTTAGTGGGGCCTGTGCCGGCTCCACGAGCGGGGGTATGAAGCTCGTTCGCTTTCTCGTACTCCTGAAAAACAGTTACCTGGAACTCAAGCGACAAATCCACCCCAAAGCTATCATGCCTGTACGTTTCAATGGGAAGGCTATTCCACAAGATGTAGTATCCAAAATACTTGCCTTTTTCCTCATCTTTGTCAGCATTTTTGTGGTAGGCAGCTTTGTGATGACTCTGATGGGGTTGGATTTCATGACCGCCATCGGGTCGGTGGCGGCTACTCTGGGAAACATCGGTCCTGGAATCGGGGGCGTAGGCCCCGGCGATGCCCAAAATTTCGCCGCCATTCCCAATGCGGGCAAGTGGTTTCTATCCTTCCTGATGCTCCTGGGCCGGCTGGAACTCTTCACCGTCCTGATGCTGCTGACCCCCTTCTTCTGGCTCAAATCCTAAAGGAAGCCATTTCTAACCAAATCCTAACTTCAGGCCTGATTGCAGTCAAAGTGGTCGCTTAGAAAATGCCCGTTTTGGCGTTGGGAGGCATCCAAAAAGGGGATATGTTTGGAAAGAAGGGCAAGCAGCAAAATGGGAAAACTGAAAGGCATATTGGTTTTGGCGCTGTTGATCAGCGGAACGTACGGATGGGCCCAATCCCAGCGGGTCAATCTGACGATCCTGGATACAGATCCCATCCTGACGGCAAGCTCGCCCATGCCCCGCATCAGCTGGTCCTCCAAGACCCGTGATATTGGGTACCGGCCCGTGGGCGAAACCTATTCCACCACGCTACGCTTCCAAAATACCGGCAATGACTACCTGAAGATACAGGGTGTCAGCAGCAGTTCTTCCCAATGCGTAGCCTCTCATCAGGAGGAGGAAATCGCCCCAGGCGATGGTGGCCTCATCACAATTCAAATTACCCCGGCCCGGCCGGGGGCTTTTCAATTTTTCCTAACGGTCACCTCTAATACCCGCGAGGTCGCAGAGGTGATCAGTATTCGGGGGATTGCTCATTAGACCCCATATTGTTCAATTTAAACATATTCCAACACCAGAAAGAAAAGGGCCAGAAATGTCCTTTTTCTAACGTGAGTTTTGGATAAGACTCACTGATTACCAACAAAGTAAGGGCTTTAAGATTAGATTTGTGTCGACGAAAACATAAATCCTTTCCTAAAGCCCA
>RFHL01000196.1 GCA_003696875.1 Bacteroidota bacterium
CCATCGGCCTTTTCGCAAGGCAAGCTCGGAGTTTTTCTGGGAGGTGGCACCATGTGGTACGTGGGTGACCTCCAGGAGCACCCTTGGCCGCACCCGCTCACCATCCGATGGACAGCCAATGCCGGCCTACACTGGCAGATCACCCGCAGGTGGGGGTTGCAGCTCAACTACACCGTAGGCGAGGTCCTGGCGAACGACCAGTTTGCTGTGGCCGATTGGCGGCATAGGCGCGATCTGAACTTCCGATCGCTGGTACACGAGATCGGGCTACGAGGCACCTTCGATATTCTGCCGAACGACCGCTGGCGCGTTCTGCCATATCTCACCGCAGGGGTGGGGGCACTGAATTTTGAGCCCAAGAGCAATGGCACGGCCTTGCGTCCGCTTGCGCTGGAAGGGAAGAGATATGCGAACTGGTCCGTGGCCGTACCTGCCGGGGCAGGTGTGAAGTGGCAGATCAGTTGCGAGTGGGCACTGAAAGGCGAAGTGCTTTACCACTTGGCCATTACAGACTATCTGGATGATGTGAGCCTGCGAGGCAACCCGAAGTTGCACGATGGCATGTGGGACATCAATGTAGGGGTCATTTTCTTCTTTACAGGCTGTGGCCGCACCCAGAAAGGAGGGCTTATTGAAGACTGTGACCGCCTTTACAAGGATGTGGACATGGACAAGCTAATGGACCAGTACAAGTGATGGGGCAACATCAGCCCAAGGCCTTGGTTATCGCCTTCACCGTACGCGCTATGTGCTCATCGCTCACGATCCCCATATGACCTACACGGAAATACTGCGCCCTGTGCGATGGAAGCAAACCTCCGGCAATGACAACTCCGTTCTCACTGACCTTTGCCAGGAATTCCCCGCCATTGACGCCCGCAGGATAATAAGCCGCGGTGAGCGTGTTCGCTGCCTTCTCCTCTGAGAGCGGGATGAACGAGAATCCCAATGAACGCAGTTCGTCCCTGAATTGCCGGGCCAGACGCCTGTGCCGGGCAAAACGCGCATCCGGCCCTTCTTCCAGGATCAGCTCCAAGCTGGTTTCCAATGCCTGTACCAGATTGACCGGAGGAGTGGCGAAATACGATGGCCTTCGTGCCTCATAGGCCTCCATGATGGGCAGCCAATTGGCC
>RFHL01000197.1 GCA_003696875.1 Bacteroidota bacterium
AAGCATTATTTTCGCCTTTAAAGCCGCCCCTATGGAAACGGTCCAGGTACACGACAAGCACTTTGCGCTGAAAATTTCTGAAGCCACCATTCAGGCGCGCGTTTCGGATTTGGCCGCCACCATCGACCGGGATTACGAAGGCCGGTCCTTGCTTTTGCTGGCCGTCCTGAATGGCGCCTTCGTTTTTGCCGCCGACCTGATCCGAGCCCTGAGGACCCCTTCGGAGATCGAGTTTGTCCGCATCTCCAGTTATGGCGATGCCATGCAGAGCTCGGGCAAGGCCCAGATGAGCCTTTCTGAGCACCTTCAGGTCAAGGGACGGGATGTGCTGGTGGTCGAAGACATTGTAGACTCGGGTTTCACGACCCGTTTTTTTATGTCCCAGCTCCAGGCCCAGGGCCCCGCTTCGGTGGCCTTGGCGACTCTGCTCTTCAAGCCCGACAACTTCCAGGCCGAGACGCCCCCCCAGTACATCGGCTTTGACATCCCACCGGACTTTGTGGTGGGCTACGGCATGGACTATGCGCAACAGGGACGAAACCTGCGGGGGATCTACACCCTGGCCCCTGCCTGACCCACGGCCTCCCTCAAGCAAAACGCCCCCGTCAGCGTGGCTGCGGGGGCTATGCCGGTGATGCGGCATCGGGCCTTACGTACAAAACTCTTGGTAGGTGGCGGCGAGGTGGTTGGCGAGCATCTCCTCGCTTGCCCGCTCAATGTGGTGTCGCTCGATCATATGGACGAGCTTGCCATCCTTGAAAAGCGCCACGGAGGGCGAAGAAGGCGGATAAGGGAGCAGATACTCCCGGGCCCGCTTGGTTGCGGCGGTGTCTACCCCGGCAAAAACCGTCACCAGCCGATCAGGCTTGGCCTCGGCCTTCAGGGAGCCAATCACGCCCGGACGGGCGGCGCGGGCGGCGCAGCCGCATACGGAGTTGACGACCAGTAGGGTTGTCCCTTCCGAATGGCGGAGCGCTTCGTCTACTTCGGCTTCGCTGGTCAGAGAGGTGAATCCGGCCTGGTTGAGTTCGGCGGCCATAGGGGCCGTAAGTTCGGGTGGGTACATATGCAATTTAGATTCGTTTTAAATACTGTAAACGCAAAAGTGAGCAAACAGTTTGTGAAAGGCAAGAAGTAGTCCCGCAAACATCAGGTTTTCCTAATATCTGTATCCAAGCTCCCCCCTGACGGGCCATCCGAACGGCTTTTCCGGGGTTCGGCAAAAAATTCGGCCATTATTTCCCGGTCCCTGGATGTTTGTTAATTTTGGGCCTGATGAAACACCTCCTCTGCTTTTTTGCATTGCTGGCCGGGACCACGCTGTGGGCCCAGCAGCCGGATATTTACGACGAAAAGGTCACCACCGCCTCCAACATCGGGACCACGCTCTCCAATCTGGGCCTGATCGGCAACAGCTTTGGGGGTAGTTTTAATGTGGAGGGCTTCCCCTCCTGCGAGTACCCCGTCAACTCGGGCATTGAGCATGTCTTCGAAGGTGGCCTCTGGCTGGGCGGGCTCATCAACGGGCAGGTCGCGGTGAGTACCGGGGCCGTCGACGACCCCTCAGGTTACTCCACGGGCCGGCCGGGCTTCGAGTATGCGTCCAAAACGCCGCTGTCGGAACGCTCTTCTCTGTTCGACAGCCCCTTCTTTACCCCACAAGCCATTTCGCATCAGGACTTTGTATCCACCTTTACCGATACGGCCGTAGTGGTCAATACCGGTGGCGGAGCCATCCCCATCATCGACCACCTTCAGCCACTGGGGGTGCAGGTCGACTTCACCAGCCTCAACTGGAACTACACCTTCGCCAACTTCTTCGTCATCCTCAACTTCAAGGTCACCAACATCTCGGACCGGCCTATCGACTCGCTCTATGTAGGCTACTGGATGGATGGGGTGATCCGGAACGTAAACATCACCCCGCCTGGCGGGACCGCCTTTTATAATAAGGGCGGAAACGGCTTTATTGACACCCTCAATATGGGGTACGAATTTGACGCCACGGGCGACATCGGCTTTACCGACAGCTACATCGGCACCAAATTCCTGGGCCTTGAGTATAACGGCACCTACCTGGAGCGGCCCGACTTCAAGGTCCGCTACAATACCTGGCAGTTTCGCAACTCCAATGACCCCCGGTCCTTTTTTCCTGGCAACGACCTGCAGCGCTACGGCAAAATGCGGCTGGGCCTGAACGAGCTCAATGCCTGGGATGAAATCCAGGGCCAGATCACCACGCCCAACAACCGCTCGAACCTGGTCTCCGTGGGCCCCATCTACCGGATGAATCCGGGTGATGTGGCCGAAGTTGCCTTTGCCATCGTATGTGCCAAGCGCGTCTTTGACGGACTGCCGGCTGCCGCCAATACCCCCGCCCAGCGGGAAAACCTGGCCCGGAATGCCGGCTGGGCCCAGACGGCCTACGATGGCGAAGATGCCAATGGCAACCGGCAGCTGGACCCCGGCGAAGACCGCGATGGCGACGGCCGCATTACCCGCTACATCCTCCCGGCTCCGCCGGACCTTCCCGGCCTCCGGGTCGAGCCCGGCGACCACCGCCTGGATGTCTACTGGACCGACCGGGCCGAGGCCTCGGTCGACCCGATCTCCAAGCTGCAGGACTTCGAGGGCTATCGCCTGTATAAAACCGCGATTGGCTTTGACGTGCAGAATACGCAGGACATCATCGAAGCCCTGACCCTGGTGGCGGAGTGGGACATCCCCGGCAACGGCAAGTCCTTTGATACAGGCTTTGAAGACATCCGGCTCGAAGAGCCGGTTACCTTCCCGGGCGACACCAATGTGTATGTCTATCGCTACACCTTTGAGGGCCTCGCCAACGGCTGGCAACATGTCGTGGCCCTGACGGCCTACGATCAGGGCGACGAGGAGCAGCAGTTGGAGTCACTGGAGTCGGCGCCTCTGGCCAACCTGCGCCGCATTTTTGCGGGCAAGCCCGCCAATGAAGGCTTTGCCAATGGGGATCCCTACGTGTATCCCAACCCCTACTACGCCCGCGCCGACTGGGAAGGATCCAGCCGCTTCGAGGAGGACCGCAAACTGATGTTTGCCAACCTGCCCCAGCGCTGCGAAGTACGCATCTACACCGTCGCCGGCGACCTCGTCGACGTGTTTCAGCATACTGAAGACTATCGCGGCGAAGATGCCCGTTGGTTTAGTACCTATTCCGATCCTGAAACCGCCGTCTTTTCCGGCGGTGAGCACGCCTGGGACCTGCTCTCAGCCGATAACCAGATCATCGCCCGGGGCCTGTACCTCTTCGTCGTGATAGATGAAGAAACCGGCCAGAAAAAGCGCGGCAAATTTGTCGTGATTAAATAAGAGTCGAGAACCGAGAGACGAGACCGGCCCAGATGGGCCTACGAGACGAGCTTTGGGGACACAACAACCACGCTACTTTCTGACCTCTGGGCTCTCCGACCTCTGGGCTCAGACTTCTCTATTCTGACTTCCGACTTCTCTACTCTGACTTCTGACCGCTTTCACCTGACCTCTTCTTTCAAACCAATCCTCAACATGATGCATCGTTTTACCCTCCTTCTCCTCACCCTGCTCATATCGGCGGCTGTTCACGCACAGTACCCCGTTGTGACGATTCAGCAGATCCAGACCCTCCCGCTGGACTCGCTCAATGCTTGTAATGACTTGTCGCTCTACGAGGGCGACACGGTGATCACCCACGGTACCGTGGTGATGAACGGCGGCCTGGCCCAGGCAGCTGGTGGCCGTAACCTTTGGATCCAAAATGGTACCGGGCCTTTCTCGGGAATCGACCTGTACACCACAGGCGTACCGACCCCCGTCCCGGGTACCGATGTCCTGGACCTCGTCGCGGGCGACTCGATCGAGGTCACGGGCCTCATCGCCACCTTTGGCAATGAGACGGAGATCGTCCCCCTTAACATTTCTGTTATTGATTTTGGCAAGCCTGTAGGCATCCAGCCCATAGACGTAGGGGATCTCAACGACGCCAACCGGGTCAACATCCTCCCCACTGGCGAGCAGTGGGAGGGATCCTACGTAGAAATCACCAACGCGGTCGTTACCTCGGTCAACTTCTTCTCGGGCAACACCCGGGTCAGCTTCGACGTGGCCGATGCCGACGGCAACGTCATCAACATTTCTGACCGCTTTCTGGTCCAGCGGCTGCCGGCCGGCGGCGGCAGCTTCGTCCCCCCGCCCGTAGGGGCCCGCTTTGACACCCTGCGCGGGGTGATCGCCCACTCCGGCAACGGCTGTACCGGCGGCGGTGGCCGTGGCTACGAGATGTATCCCTTCCAGGAATCCGACTACGTCATCGGCTTCTCCGCCCCCATCATCTCCAATGTCAACCGCAACCCGGTAACGCCCACCTCCTCCGAAGACGTGACTGTTTTCGCCTCCATTGAGGATCCCGATGGCAACGTAACCTCTGCTACCCTCTTCTACGCGGTGGGCGTTTCCAATACCTCCTTCCTGAGCCTCCCCATGGCCAACACGGGCACGACTTACTCGGCCACCATCCCCAGCACCGCGTTCAGCGATGGGGATTTTGTGAAGTATTACATCTCGGCTACCGATGACAGCTCGGCCACCTCGACCTCCCCGGTCGACGGCCAAAACCAGCCCTACTTCTTCACCGCCCGAGACAACGGCCTCACCATCTACGATGTTCAGTACACGCCCTTCAGCAATGGATTCTCCGGCTACCTGGATCGGGAAGTGACCGTCGAAGGCATCGTAACCGCCTCGGCCGCCGCCGGCGACCTAGGGTTTGTACACATCCAGCAGGAGGGACAGACCTCCTGGGCGGGCCTCCAGCTGGTCGAAGGGGCCAACCTCGCTACCCTAGAGCGAGGTGACAAGGTGCGGGTAACCGGCACCATTCAGGAGAGCTTTGGCCTCACCCGTATGTCGGTGCTCGGCGATGCCATCCTCCTCAGCTCGGGCAACGACCTGCCCGATCCTGTGGAAGTCGATCCCAACGACTTCACCACCTATGACTTTGCGCTCACCGAGCGCTTCGAAGGCATGCTGGTCAAGCTGACCAATCCCACTGATGGGGGCGTATTTGTTGTGGAGCCAAACGCCGACGGCAACAACAACTTTGCTGAGTATCGCGTAGGCAGCGACCTGCTCGATCCCCTCAACGGCTGCCGCGTCCTGGCCGGCCGCGTGACGGGTACCGCCTTCAGCTCCCTCAACTTCTCCTACGTCAACGATTCCACCTGGATCTCCGAGAGCGGGGTGATCAATGTACCGGTCTGTGTAGTCAGCGCCGGCGATACCTTGGCCAGCCTGACCGGCATCATGACCTACACCTTTGGCAACATGAAGCTCCTGCCTCGTAACAACGACGACGCCGAAGCCTTCAGCGGCGCCAACTGTACCGACGGCATTACCAGCGTGGAAGACCTGCTCCGCAGCGAGCTGACCCTCTTCCCCAACCCCGGTCGCACCGAGATCAACCTGCAATACGGCTTTGACCGGCCCGTGCGGGGCACGGCCGAGCTGATGGACCTGACGGGCCGCCGCCTGCAGCGCCAGGCGCTCAACGGTACCCAGGGTACCCTGCGCTTTGATACGCGCGCCCTGCCGCGCGGCACCTACTTCCTGCGGGTACTGGCTGGAGATCAGCTCATCCGCACCCACAAGGTGCTTCTCATCGACTAAGTAACTGTATGTCCGCTTCGCCCAAAGGGTGGAGCGGACATGCCTTTTTCTCCGAATTCCCTTGATTGCCCCTCATGCGCCAATCTGTTCGGCTCCTCCTGCCTCTGCTCCTGCTCCTCGCCGCCTGTGACCGCGGAGAGCTACTGGACAATCTGCCCCCTGAAACACGCATCTTTGTCGATGAGATCAACCTCAGCGGCCCCAACCGGCTCAACAGCGTGGTCCGTCTGCACTGGCTGGGCGAAGACCAGGACGGCTATGTAACCGGCTACCAGCTGAGTCTGGACGGAACAAACTGGTCTTTTACCACGCGCACAGACAGCACCTTTCGCTTTGACCTGAACCCAGGCAGCGACACCACCGACATCGATTTCTACGTGCGGGCGATCGACAACCTGGAGGCCCTGGACCCGGACCCGGCCTACCTGCGGATTCCCATCCGCAATACTCCACCCACCGCCCGCTTCGATACGGTCAATGTGCTGCCCGACACCACGGGCCTGGTCTGGTCCCTGAGCTGGGAGGTCGATGACCTTGATGGCTTCAGCACCCTGGACTCGGTCTTTATCCGGATCAATGACGGTCCTTGGTACACCATCCGGCCTGAGGAAAACTTTGCCAGCTTCCTGGCCGAAGACCCCACCCAAGCCGGCGAGCAGCCGCTGATTCCCTACCTCGGGCTGCTGTCGCAGCCCGCCCAAACGCCCATGCAGGGCGTGCGCGTAGAAGGGCTCAACCGCATGTACCTCCAGGCCCGGGATATTGCCGGGACGCTTAGCCTCATCGACTCCACCAAGGCCTTCTACCTGCCCCGACAGGGGGGCAACTTGCTCGTCATTGACGCCCACGGCGATGCCGTCGCCGACGAGGTCTACTTCCCCATCCTAGACGACATCTACCCCCAATACGACTACCTCGACCTCCTTAACAACCTGCCGGCCTATTGGTCACCCACCTTTAGTCTGCTGCTCCAGCAATATGATAAGGTCTTCTGGTACGGGGACGATGCCCAAATCGTAGCCCTGGGCCAGCAGTTGCTGCTGGAGACGGCAGCCACCTCTCTGCAGGAGTATCTCAATGCTGGCGGGAAACTGTTCGTGACGGCCAAATTTCCAGGGCCAAATACCTTTGACGATCCTCAGGATATCAATCGCTCGGCGATTTTTGACTTCTCGCCCATGGACAGTCTCTCCACGGCCCCCGGGCAGGCCCGCATCCGACAGGATACCCTCGTACGCCCCACCGCGACTTTTGCGGGCAATTATCCCGAGCTGCAGGTATCCACCAACATCACCGGGGCCGATCCCTTCTACCCCAAAGACCCGGACAATGGCATGTATACCGTGGCCCTGACCACGGTGGGTGGCTGGAGCGGTCCCAATACGGTCTGTGCCAAGGCCATCTACATCAACGGGGAGACCAATCAGGTTTTTTGGTCGCTGGAACTCCACAAGCTCAATGCGGCGGTGGGAGGCCTCAAAAGCATGATG
>RFHL01000198.1 GCA_003696875.1 Bacteroidota bacterium
CTCGTTTGGCCCGCCAAACTTCCCGGCTTGCCGGGACCATGATCTGCGAAAAAATCTGCGACCGCTTTCCCGTCATTTTCCACTTGACAGAGCACTAGCCAGGCCTGCCCCCTTGGGATGAAGATTCTGAGCCAGGGACATGGTTCGCAGCCTGAGCGCACTGGGGGCTCAGCTATTGGCTTCTTCGGCGGGGAGCTGAGTTTTTTCTACGTAGCGTCCGGTTTTGTGGGCGTAGGCAGCATTGACAAAGGAAAGAAAGAGGGGGTGTGGACTCTCCACCGTGCTCTTGTACTCGGGGTGAAACTGCGTTCCGATAAAGTAGGGGTGATCTTTCAGCTCAATCACCTCGACCAGGTCGGTGTCGGGGTTGATGTCGCTCATGACAACCCCGGCCTTCTCGTACTGCTTGCGGTAGGCATTGTTGAACTCAAAGCGGTGGCGATGGCGCTCACTGACCCGGGTCTTCTGATAGGCCTGGTGGATCAGCGAATTTCGCCGGACGGTACACTCATAGGCACCGAGGCGCATGGTTCCCCCCATTTGGGTGACCTTCTTTTGCTCAGCCATAATGTCGATGACGGGATGCTCGGTTTTGGGGTCAAATTCCGAGCTGTGGGCCCCGGCCAGTTCCAGGACGTTGCGGCCAAACTCTACCACGGCCATCTGCATCCCGAGGCAAATGCCGAGGAAGGGCGTCTGATGCTCCCGGGCATAGCGGACCGCAACGATCTTGCCCTCCACGCCTCGTTCTCCGAATCCGGGCGCAACCAATACGCCGTCCACCCCCTTGAGCAGGCGGTCTACATTTTCGGCGTTTACATCCTCGGAGTGAATCCAGATGATCTTGACATTGAGCTCGTTCTCGGCTCCGGCAATCTTGAGCGATTCTGATATGGATAGGTAGGAGTCGTGGAGCTCCACATATTTGCCTACCAGCGCGATCCGGATCTCATCGATGGGATTTTTGAGGCGGGAGACAAAGTGCTTCCAGTAGGTAAAGTCAGGCTCTTCTTTGAGGGGAAGGTCCAGTTTCTTGAGCACCACTTCGTCCAGGTTCTCTTTCCGAAGGAGAAAAGGCACCTCATAGATGGTCGGTGCATTCACATTCTCGATCACCTCCTCCAGGCGCACATTGCAGAATCGGGCCACCTTTTCGCGCACATCCGAAGGTATGCGCACCTCCGAACGGCACACCAGAATATCAGGTTGCACCCCCGACTGCAACAGCATCTTGACCGAGTGCTGGGTGGGTTTGGTTTTGAGTTCGCCCACCGCGTTGAGATAAGGCAGGAGGGTGAGGTGAATGACCAGACAGTGCTCGGGGCCGTGCTCATAGCGAAACTGCCGCAAGGCTTCGATGTAAGGCAGCGACTCAATATCACCCACCGTACCCCCGATTTCCGTCAAGATGAAATCAAACTTCTGGTTTTCATTCAACAAGGTAAACCGGCGTTTGATCTCATCTGTGATGTGGGGAATGACCTGCACGGTTTTGCCCTGGTACTCGCCCAGTCGTTCCCGACGGATAACGGTTTCGTAGATCCGGCCGGTGGTGACGTTGTTGGCCTGAGAGGTCGGAACATTGAGAAAGCGCTCATAATGCCCCAGGTCCAGGTCGGTCTCGGCGCCATCATCGGTTACATAGCACTCCCCATGCTCGTAGGGGTTGAGTGTGCCGGGATCGATGTTGATGTAGGGGTCAAACTTCTGAATCGAGGCACTGTAGCCCCGCAATTGCAGGAGTTTGGCCAGGGAGGCGGCCAGGATACCTTTGCCCAAAGAGGAGGTAACCCCGCCGGTAACGAAGATGTATTTGGTGGTGTCTGCCATGATGGTGTGATGCTTGGTACGGCTCCCGGCAAAAGTACGCCCCGGCGGGGACAAAGTGAAATGTTCGGTGCCCGAAGGTGAGGGGCACGTCCGGCAGGATGCCCCTTCTTCGGCCTGATTCTAACAGGGACCAAAAGGGTGAAATGTTTGTGGCGAATTGGGTATTGTTTTAAACATGTAAAGTACGAATATGCGTACATAAAAACCACTCGATCCCATACCCATGAAACAGCTCTTACTCACCGCATTGACCCTCTTCGCAGGAGGTTTGCTAGGCCAAAACGCGATGTTTCTGCCCTTCGGGCAGACCAGTGAAGAGGTGCTAGCCTATATGGACGCCCGGGATTATGCCCAGTATGTGGAGTATATCGCCGATTCGGGCCACATGCAGCTCGATGTTCGGGGACAGGAGGTCCTGTATGTATTTGATGAGGATATCCTCTATGCCGTGGAAGACCAGCGGCAATTTTATGACAAGGACCTTGCTGATCACGTGGTCGAGACCTGCCTGGACTTCATGGCGCTCGAAGAGCGCCGGGTGCGGAACCTCGATAGTCCATCAGGCCAGTCGCACTATGCGACGGTGGCCGATGATCGCATCATAGAACTCGTTGTGATAGACCAGGGAACCCGCAAAGCACCGGACATTAGGGTCCGTCTGAAAGTGACAAGCCGTCTCTACGGTCCCCGGATGCAAACGGAAGCTTTTGCCGCCCAGGTCGCCCGCAGAGGTTTATAGGGCTCCCCAGCCCAACCGATCCTTTCGGTTTTCTGGAGTCCGCCCCCACTTTCTGGGAGCGGACTTTTGGGTTGTAGGGTAAGCCCCGCCAGCCCTACGAACCCGGAATGCTCAACCCGGATCTACGAACAAACCGCTCCCATGCCCAGCGGACCAGAGCCCCCCAGCCTAGGCCTACCAAGGCCCCACCGATCACATCCCCCGGGTAGTGTACCCCCAGGTACACCCGGCTGTAGGCGACCAGGATGGCCGCTCCCCAAAGGCCCCAGCCCCAGGCTTTGCCCCGTAGGATTCCCCGGAGAAAGGTCGCCAGGGCAAAGAAGTTGGCGGCGTGCGAGGAAACAAAGCCATAGGCACCGCCGCATTTGCCATACACCGTATGGACCGCAAAGGCCAGCTCCGCCTCCGGCCGGCAGGGCCGGTAGCGGGCGATCCAGGGCTTAAGCAGGCCCGAGGCCGTCTGATCGGCCAGCAGGATCAAAAGAGCTATAGCACCCAGCGCCCCAAGGGTCGCTTTCAGGCCCAGTCGCTGGTACAGCACCCATAGTAGCCAGACATAGACGGGCACCCAGGCCCATTTCAGGCTGATGGCGTACATCACGGGATCCAGCCACAGGGCATGCAGGCCATTGAGCCAGGCAAAGAGGGTCGTATCGATCTGTACCAGCCCGTCGATCATCGGTAGTATTGCCAGTAGAGGTGAAGCAGGGAAACGATGAGCAGGACAAGGGCGAGGAGTCCCAGCCCGCGCTGCGCGCGGCTTTGGGTAAAGTCAGGCCAGCCTGTCCACCAGCGTTGCAGGCGTGGATGGACCACGCCCGAAAAGGCGGTCGCCACGCCTACCCCCAACAGGCTGCCGGCCAGGATGTCGCCCAGGAAGTGTACGCCGATGTAAAGGCGGGTATAGGCCGCCAGTAAGGCGAGTGCCCCAAGGAGCAGCCCGGTACCGATCTGCCGCCGTCCGGCGGCGAGGAGGGTAGCCGCCCCGGCGGCGGCGGCGCTGTGTCCGGAGGGAAAGGTGTGATGAAACAGTTGCGTAAGGGCATTATAAGCGAACTCCTGCCGGTGCAGGAACACAATGATGGGCCGGTGCCAGTCCCGGAAGAGGACAAATTTGCCCAGCCAGACCAGCACCCCGATCGAAAGCATAGCCAGCAGAATCGTCAGCAGCCGGGCCGGCTGCTGACGCACCAGTAGCAGAGCCACCACCGATCCGGCCAGCAGGCCATCGCCCAGGTGCGTAAGGTGGGGCATGAGGGCATCCAGCCAGGGGGTGCGCAGGGCATTGAGGCTCAGAAAACTCCCTTCATAGCCTGCTTGCCACAGGTACCAGCCGCCGGGCAGCCAGGCCAGCAGGTGTAGCAGCAGCAGGGCCCAGAGGGCCCGGGATGGGAAGGGGAAGGACTCGGACATGGATGTGGCCAGTTTGGAAACGGCCCTGCAAACTTGCCCTTAAAAATCCGAATCATCAAACCAGGAATAGGCTTTCCAGGGATCGGTGGGCGTATTTCGCCGCAGGCGCAGGTTGGCGCGGCCGGTGCCCGACCATACCGTTTGCTCGTCCTCCTCAATGCTGAGGTTGAAGTTGCGCACCACCACGGCCTCCGTAGGCGTACTGTCCAACTGGGTGTAGTAGTTCCAGTCGAGGTTGATCTGCAGCACCGCCTGAAAGAGGTTGTATGAGGTGGTCAGCTCCGTGGCCCGGTCCCATTGGATGTCCTGACCGAGGTCGGGATCATAGTAAATGAAGGTAAAGTCCCGGCTGAAAAGCTGCCCATAGAGCGTGGTATCGCGGAGTTCGTAGGCATTCTTGAACAGCCGGAAAAAGCCATCGATGGAGGTGGGATCGCCCAGCAGGTTGACGTCGGCCAGGCCGTCGGGATCTATGCCCGGGGCAAAAGGATTGCAGCCTGGCAGGCTGCCAGACAGCAAAAGCAAAGCCACAAGCCACAGGCGTAGTCTTCGGCGCATAGGCAAAAAGGAGCGTATGGCCTAAAGGTACAAAAATTCTCAGGATCCTTCCACCTCCTGAACCATTTGCATGACCTGGCTTTGCAGGTCGGCTTTGTAGGCTGCCAGCTTGGCGGCGAGGGCCGGGTCATGGCTGCCCAGGATCTGGGCCGCGAGGATGCCCGCATTCTTGGCCCCGTCGAGGGCCACCGTTGCGACCGGCACGCCTGAGGGCATTTGGAGGATCGACAGCACCGAGTCCCAGCCGTCGATGGAGTTGGACGACTTGACGGGCACCCCGATGACAGGCAGGGTGGTGACCGCGGCGACCATGCCGGGAAGGTGGGCGGCGCCGCCGGCGCCGGCGATGATCACCTTCAGCCCGCGTTCGCGGGCGGTGGTGGCGTAGTCCATCATGCGCTGCGGCGTGCGGTGCGCCGAGACGACGGTGATTTCGAAGGGAATATCAAAGGCGGACAACATGTCCGCCGCTTTTTGCATGACGGGCAGGTCGCTTTTGCTGCCCATGATGATGCCTACCATGTGAGATGATTAGAGGCGAGAAGAGAGATGACAGAGGTCAGAGGTTTCCGGGAACGTCTGGCCCAAACAAACTTAGGCCTTTTGGGGAGGGGGTGCAAGCCTATGGCGCTGCAGGGGATCAGGTATTTTTTTCGGTACGACGAGGAGAAGTTCTTTCCGTATGCGTCGGGGGAATATAGGGTTGTATCTGCCCCACCCTTGACCTGCAAAAGGTATGCTGACCGGCTGCCGCAGCTCATTGGATCTTTCCGGTACAAGGGGCAGGTTGCCTGGTAAGCTTTGTTCGAATGTATGTCACCCCAAGCCCATTTGATATGCGTTACGCTACCCCCAAGTCGATCGCCAAAAGCCTGATGGTAGCCTTTTGGGTCATCTTTGCCCTTCCTGGCCTGGCTCAGCAGACCTTTCCGGCCTGGACCTTCAGCCCCCTCGTAGGCGAGCGGATTGATGTAGAGGAGTTTAACCGGTTCCGCTTTCGGGCCTTGCTCGAAACGTCGGTCCGCCTGGGAGATATCGATTATGCCGAGTTTCAGCGTCGCTCTGGTGGCCAGTATGCCTTTATCGTGCATCTCAAGGAGACCGCGCCTCTGCTTGCTCTTTTGAAGGAGGGCCAGCTTACGGCCTTCCGGACCGAAACGTTCAACCCTGCGGCCAAGCGCATGGGCCATAAGTGGGAGCAAATCCAGACGGATCTGGCCGCTGGCGACCACCCGACCATCCGGGTCGATCTGGAAGGCGGGATGTTCCTGGCCGGAGAGGTTCTGGGCATGCAAGACGATTCGCTGCGCGTACGCAGCCAGATCGGGATCTTCCAGTTCAGTCCGGAAGACATCTTCCTGCTGGAGGTCGAGGGACTGGACTATCAGTCCAGTGGGCAGTACGGCTACGCCAATACCAATGCCACGCGGCATCTCTTTGCCCCCACGGCCATTCCCCTGCGCAAGGGCGAGGGCTATTACCAGAATGTCTGGATTGGGCTCAACTCCTTTAATTATGGCCTCTCGGATCACATCGCGATCACCGGTGGGGTAGAGGTCTTTACCACCTTTGCCAGCCTGCTCAACAGCTACTATTCTGGTGCCCTGATGTTTGCCAACCTCAAGGTGGGCACACAGGTCAAGCCGGGGATCTACCTCGGGGCCGGTGCCCTCGCCGGCGGGCTGCTCGGTGAGGATGGTGAAGGGGCCAACCTCGCCATCGGCTATGGCCTCGCTACCCTGGGCAATCCCGAGCACAATATGACCCTGGGCGTAGGTTGGGGCGCCATCGGTGGCGATCCCGCCCCGGCCCCGATCATCATGATCGGCGGCATGACCCGCGTCAGCCGCCGGCTGAGCCTCGTCACTGAGAACTGGATCGTCACCGACGCTCACAACGATGTGCAGTATCCCCAGGGAGAATACGATTACAACACGGGTCAGTACATTCTCGGGCCACCTTCCTACGTCCGGTACAGCAATACCTACATGGCCTTCACAGCCGCCGTGCGGCTCATGCGCGAGCGGGCGACCTTTGATTTTGGCCTGGTAGCTGCTGGCCAAACGGAGCGCTCCCAGCATACAGGAGGGGTCGCACCTCACTATATGCGCAATGGCACCGACTTTATCCCTGTTCCCTTGCCCTATCTGGATATGGTGTTTAAGTTTTGAGGGAGAAGCGAGAGACGTGAGACGAGAGCCGAGATAGTGAGAGGAGAGACCTCGTACGCCCTGATCCGCCTCATCCTGTAAATCCTGGCTCCCAAACAGGCGCCGCTCACCCCAGCATCAGCTGAATCGCCATCAGGCCCACCAGCACCGAGATGCCCAGGTTCCAGTAGTGGTGCCGCAGGCGCAGCCTGTCCACCACCAGCCAAGAGAGCAGCATCGCTGCCGCCACGATCAGGAGTTGGCCCAGTTCCAGCCCTACATTGAAGGAGAGAAGTGGCCCCCCCAGGCAGCTTTCGCTGCCCAGCAAGGCCCGCAGATAGTTCGAGAAGCCCATTCCGTGGATAAACCCAAAGACCAGCGCCAGCAGGTAATTGGCCCGCTGCCAGGGCGCCGAGTGGTCATGCTCCCCCCGGACCACATTGTAGACACAGGTCAGCAGGATGGTGACCGGAATCAGTGTCTCCACCAGTTCGCTGGATAGCCGGAAGATATCCAACACCGACAGGGCCAGCGTCAGCGAATGCCCCAGCGTGAAGGCCGTCACCAAAATCAGCACCTGCCGCCATTGCCGTACCCGGTACACCGCCGCCAGCGCCACCACAAAGAGGATATGGTCATAGCCCTGAATGTCCAGGATGTGCTCCCAGCCCAGCTGCAGATAGAGCCCGGCACCGGAGAAGCAACTTGATAGGTCCATAAATAGGTATTGGTCAGGATGTTGTGGGCGGGAGCAGGCGCGCCAGGAGCCCTTCCTGATTTAGCGCGATCTCCACGACCTCCTCTCCAAACTCCAGATGCAGCACATGGTTTCGAAAATGATCCCTATCCAGCTGCTCCAGGCCCACCGCCGTTACCGGCTTACCCATCACCGAATCCCAGACCGGGCTCGGGCTCATATCCACCCGTTCCAGCTCCACCTGCCCCCGAAACTGCTGCAGCACCTTGGTCTGCTCCAGCCCCAGATTCAGCCCGTCCAGCTCAATCCCCCCCGTCTCCGACTCACTGCGCCGCAGGTCCAGGCGCTCCCCATCCGCAAACTGCAGGCTGATCCACTCCAGCACCTCGTAGGGCGCCTCCGGCTTGGCCACATTGCGCCAGATCACATACCACACCCGCGCCAGCAGGCGCTGCTCCAGTCCCCGCAGGCGCCGCAATTCCTCCTCCGTAAAGTAGCTCGGAATCAGATCGTGAAACATCGTATCGCTTGGTTAAGAATTTGCCCGCAAGAACGCAAAAATCCCCCGGGGAGGAAAGCTCAAGTCAGGAGAAGGGGAGGGCGGTGCGGTGGAGGCCCGGCTACAGCCAGGCCCCCACCGCCGGTCCCTTCCGGGGTTCGCTGTCGCTCCGTCCTCCGGACCAGGCCCTCCAGGCACCTACCGCCCCGCCCGCCATCGCCCCGATCCGGTGGGGCTTGCATCGCCCCCCGATAGTCCCCATCTTTATGATTTTCCGAGTATCGGCCCGCTGCCCCGTCTCCCCTCTCGAATCTCGCCATCAAAGACGATCTTCACCAGTTCAAATTCCTTCGATCGCCTTTTCGTCTCGCCTCTCGAATCTCGCTTCTAACCATCTCAATATGCATATCCAAGACAAAGCCAATCCGACCCCCTTCCAGCCCGCGCCTGATCGCTACGATCAGCTCCCCTTCCACCGCTGCGGGCGCAGCGGCATCCGTCTGCCAGCCATCTCCCTTGGCCTCTGGCACAATTTCGGGCACGTCGACGTGCTCGAAAACGGCCGCGCCATCCTGCGGCGGGCCTTCGACCTGGGCATCGTCCATTTCGACCTCGCCAACAACTACGGCCCCCCCTTCGGCTCCGCCGAGACCAATTTTGGCCGCATCTTCGCCCAGGACTTCCAGCCCTATCGCGACGAGCTCTTCATCTCTTCCAAGGCCGGCTTTGACATGTGGCCCGGCCCCTACGGCAACTTCGGCTCACGCAAGTACCTCATCGCCAGCCTGGACCAGTCGCTCAAGCGCATGGGCCTCGACTACGTCGACCTTTTCTATCACCACCGTCCCGATCCCGACACGCCTCTGGAGGAGACCATGGGCGCCCTTGACCAAATCGTGCGCTCAGGCAAGGCCCTCTACGTGGGCATCTCCAACTATCCCGCCGAGCTCGCCGATCAGGCCGCCAGCATCCTGCGCGAGATGGGGACCCCATGCCTCATTCACCAGGCCCGCTATTCCATGTTCGACCGCTGGGTCGAGGATGGGCTCCTCGACGTACTGGAGCGGCAGGGTATGGGTTGCATCGCCTTCTCGCCCCTTGAGCAGGGCATGCTCACCAACAAGTACCTGAATGGTATCCCCGCCGACAGCCGCGCCGGCAAGGAGATGACCTACCTGCAGCGCGAGCAGGTCGAGGCCCATCTGCCCCGCATCCGCGCCCTGCACGCCATTGCCCAGGCCCGTGGGCAGGAGCTCTCCCAGATGGCCATCAGCTGGCTGCTGCGTGATCCCCGGGTGACCTCGGTCCTGGTGGGCGTCAGTTCGGTGCGGCAGCTGGAGCAAAATGTGGCGGCCCTCAGCCATCCCCCTTTCTCCGAAGCCGAGTTGGCCCAAATCGAAACAGCCTTGCGCGAGGCATAAGCCCAGCGCAAGACTGTCGGCATCCCATGCCCGCTGCCCATCAGGGACCGGCTATCTGAGCCGGTCCCAGGCTGCCCAGATACGCCCAGATCGCACGGATCTCGATCGTGTCCAGTTCGTCATAGGCCTCCATCGGCATCAGAAAGGAGGTTCCGTCGGGACGCACGCCTTCCTTCATGGCCGTGATAAACTGCGCTTCGGTCCAGCTGCCCAGGCCGTCGGCGGGCATGCGCAGACTGGGAGATACCACCGGCTCCTGCCCGGGTTCGACAAACTCGGTCCCTCCGGCCAGGTAGCCCTGGGTTTGGGGGGGGGCGGCCAGGTTTACCTCATGGGTGGCAGAGTGACAAGCAAAGCACAGCAACTGGGAATTGACGAGGTATTCGCCATAGGCGACAGCATTCCCCCGTGGGGGCTTCACCCTGGCGGCCTGATATGGCTGAGGTTTCCAGGCAAACTTGACGAGGGCCTTGCCCAGCAGGCTCAGCTCTATGGGGCGTTCCGCTTCGACTGGCTGCAGCAGGGGATCGTCGGACCGCAAAAAGGCGATGATGTCCTCGACCTCTTCGTCTGACATGCTTACCAGCTTGGGCATGAAGGGCAAGGCCAGTTCATGGTTGCGCTTGACCCCGGTCCGAAGCAGCCGGTACAGTTCCGCATCGGTGTAGGCCGCGATGCCGGTGGCGGCATCCCGGGTGATGTTGGCGGTATGCGCCTCCCCGAGGGGATTTTGGCCAAACCACCGCCCCGCCAGGGTGCCGCTTTCCGGGTCCAGGTGACAACCGGCACAATTCATCTGGACCAGGCGCTTGCCTGCCTGGACAGAGGCGGAATCGGTCGCGACGGCCAGCTCAGGCAGGGGCACCTCTTCAAAGGTGGGGGGGCTGGAGAACTGGACAAACAAAACCATGATCAGGGCCAGCATCAGGAGGCCGCCCAGGCCCAGGCCGAGGTATTTGAGGATGTTCTTCATGACAAGGTAGGCTTTAGGAGAGAGGAGAAAAAGAGGGGACAGGCGATTTGCAGCGCTAGCCGCCGATCGCCTGTCGTGAGAGGTAACGGATTAATTGTTTGCCGCCTGGGCCGGGGGTTGGAGCGAAAAGCCCATCTGCATCATGATCGGCAGATTGTCCTGGAAGTGGTAGGAAAGAACGATCTTTTGGTTCTCTACCTTGACCATTTGGCAAAACCAGGACACGACTTGATTCCCGCCTTTGGGCGTCCAGGTGGCCTGGCCAGTATACACCACCCAGTCACCGGCCATTTCTCCCTCGTCGAAGGACACCGCAAAGTAGCCCCCACTCTGGATTCCCTGGGATTCGTTTTCGGCATAGTACCCCTTCCAGAGGTTGATGTAGGCTTCCTTGTTCATGGCCTGTTCGTCTGTCCCAAATACCTGGAAGTCGTCGGCCATGTAGGTCGCCATTTCCTCAAAGTCCCCGGATAGTTTTGCCGTAAACCAGTCCTGCACCAGCTGGGGGATGGCCTCGTTGGTAATGACCGTCGGCTCCATGTAATAGGTATGTACCTGGGCTTGTAGCTGGGGGATGATGGCCAGCGCAAAGAGGACGAGAAGGCTTGAAAGACATGCGATCTTTTTCATAGTGAAAGGCGTTGTAGATGAATAGGTGAATGATGGTCGTCAGCGTGTTGCATGACGGATGACCCAAAGCACGCCAAAAGGTGGGTGCACTACCTATCAAGCAGGTCGCAAAGCCTTTTAACTATGTCGCATACGGCATTAGTTTTTGAAAATCAGCCACTTAAAGACTCGCTGGGGCTGTGGCCATATTCATCTTTGTAGCATTTTGAGAAGTAAGCGGGGCTACTGAATCCGGTTTGGTAGGCGATCTCGGCGGCGGTTCCCGCCCGCTGCTCCAGCAGCTGCCGGGCTCGCTGCAGCCGCAGGCTGCGCAGGAAGACGGAGGGAGACTGGTCAGTCAGGGCTTTGAGCTTGCGGTGTAGCTGGGAGCGGCTGAGCCCCACTTCCCGGCCCATGTCTTCGACAGAAAAGGTCTCATCGTGCAGGAATTGCTCGGCGACGTCAATCACCCGTTGCAAAAACCGCTGATCGGCCGGAGTTACCTCGAGTTCTGCCGGCCCCAGGCGCACCACGTCCTTGCCAAATTTTTTGCGGATGCGCTCCCGCTGCTGGAGCAGGTTGCGCAGTTTGAGTTCCAGCTCCTTATGGTCAAAGGGCTTGGCGATGTAATCATCGGCCCCGAGGTCAAGGCCTTCGATCTTGGCGGCCTGACTGGCTTTGGCCGTGAGGTGGATCACCGGGATATGGCTGGTCAGCTCATCAGCCTTGAGGTGTTGGGTAAAGGCATACCCATCCATCCGGGGCATCATGATGTCACTGATGACCAGATCCGGCACCAACTTGCGGGCCATTTCCAGGCCCTCCTGGCCATTTTCGGCCAGGTGGACGTGGTAGCTTGAGGAGAGTATACCCTGCAGCAGCTGCCGCACATCGGGGTTGTCCTCCACAATCAGCAGGACCGCTTTGTCTCCGTCGGAGACCATGCCCTTTGCCGTCTCCGCCGGGCTGGGAGGCAGCCCGGCCACCGGAGATACTGCTGGCGTTTGCTCGGGGGCAGCTGCCTCCGAGACCAGAGGCAGGTTCACCCTGAACATGCTGCCCTGTCCGGGCTCACTGCTGACCGAAACGGTCCCCTTGGCCAGATCGGTGAGCTCTTTGACCAGCGCCAGGCCGATTCCGGCCCCGGTATAGCCCTCCGCTTCCTGCCGGTAAAAGCGGTCAAAAATCTGGTTTACTTCCTCCTCTTCCATCCCAATGCCGTTGTCTTCTACCACGATTTCGAGTTCCCCCTCCACCACCTCAGCCCGCAGCCATACATCGCCCTCCTCAGGCGTGAATTTAAAGGCATTGGAGAGAAGGTTGGTCACGGTTTTTTCCAGTTTGTCCGGGTCAAAGGCCGTATGCAGGGGAGATTGGGGAATGTGGACGTGAAAGCGAATCTGCCTGGAATGTGCGTATGACTCGAACTGCGCCGCCAGGGTACGCAGAAACTGGAAGATGTCGCCCCGGATCAGTTGGAGCTCCATCCGCCCCGCCTCCAGGCGGGAGAGGTCGAGGAGCTGCTCAATGAGCTGCTGCAGGCGCTCCCCGTTGCGGAGCATCATCTGCAGGTAGGTATCGTGGGGGCCAGGCAGTTTGTTCTCAATGAGCTGCCGGAGCGGGGTGAGGATGAGGGTCAGCGGGGTTCGGAACTCATGCGAAATGTTCGCGAAAAAGTGTGACTTGAGGGCGTCGAGTTCCCGGAGAGAATGGGCCTCTGCTTCTTTGAGCTGCAGAGCCAATTCCGTTTCTTTTTGCTTGAGGCGTTGCTGGTTGCGCCACCAGACAAATCCGCCTCCCATCAATAGGAGCAGCCCGATCCCGGAGGTCAGGATGAGCATGTTTTGGTTTTGTTGCCGGCTCAGGGCCAGCTTTCCCTGAGCGAGCTCCAGCTCGCTTTGGGCCAGCAGCCTTTCTTTTTGTTCGGTTTCGAAGCGAATGCGCGCCTGGCTGAGGGCCTTGGTTTTGGCCTCATCGAGCAATTCCTTTTGCAGCGCCGTGCCTGTTTTTAGATAAAAAAGGGCTCTTTCCGTGTTGCCGGCTGCTTCTTCGATCCGGGCCCGGTCCAGATAGGCATTCTCCAATTCCGGCTTCAGGCCAAATTCCTCTCCCAGCCCGATGGCGCGATCAGACAAGGCCCTCGCTCGGGCAAAGGCAGTTTGTTGGGCATATGCCTGGGCCAATCCGCTCCATGACTTTATGAGGCCGGGTTTGAAATTGGTTTCTGGCCGGCTCCAGATCTCAATCGCCGCCTCAAAGGCGGTCATGGCCTCATTGATTGAGCCTTTCTCAAGATATCTTTTGCCCAAATTGGCATGGGTGTGGGCCTGCCCATCCGGATAGCCTGCCCGGGTAAAAATGCCCTGGGCAACCTTGAGGTATCGAATGGCGCTATCGACAGGGGTGGTCTCCAGATCCCCGAGGTTGTTATATACCACCGCAGCCGCAAAGGCGAGGCCCTCATGCGGCAAGATCAGCGACAGGCTTTCCTGATAGGTTGCCTGAGCCTGCTCCAGGTCGCCCTGTTGGGTGTAGATATCGGCCATATTGACCAGCAGGGTATAAATCTGGACGGTATCCTGCAGCGCTCTGCAGATCGCCAGGCCTTGCTGGAAATGGTCCAGGGCCAGGACAATATTGCCCTCGTGGTGCAAAATGCTGGCCAGGAGGTTGTGGGCATCTACCTGATCTACAGGCACATCCAGTTCGATGGCGCGTTCTAGCGCAAGGCGGGCATAGGTTTTGGCTGAGTCCATTTGCCCCAGGAAGAAATAGCCCGCGCCCTTGGCATACTGCCCCTGGTACCACCTCTTGGCATCACCGACGACTTCGGCCCAGTGCACCACCGAGTCGCCATACTGGATGGCCTTCTGGGGATTGACATTGTTGAAGCTTACCGTGAGCTCATAAAAGAGCTGGAGGCGGGCGGAATCCTCTTTGATGGTGGGAATCAGAGCTTCGAGGCTATCAACGGCTTCAGGATTACCGGCATAGGATTGCCCCCAGGTGGGGGCCGTCCAGGTCAGGCAGAGGACAAGCAGAAACAAACGCATGATGGGGTGGGGCTAGCCAGGTGAGAAGCATAGGGAATCATGGCTATGCTTAATATAACCCACTTGGCCAACTCTCCCAAACCCCGCCGCGCAGGGCTATTGGCAGCCCTCACCGAGCTCGACCCGGGTGGCGGTTTCCCAGCGGCCTTTGGAAAAAATCCGGATCCCCTGATCCTGGCCCTTGCGCAGGGCCCGTTGCTCCTCTTCCGGGAGATGGGTGATCTCCTGGCATTCCGCACCACAGCAGCCCTCATATTTGGCCGCGCAATCCGGGCACTGGATGAAGAGCAGGTTGCACATCAGGTTGTTGCAGTTGGTGTGGGTGTCGCAGGGCGCCCCGCACTGATGACAGTGCGCGATGACCTCCTCGGAGATGCGCTCACCCAGCCGCTCGTCAAAAACGAAGTTTTTGCCCCGGAACTTGTTTTCCAGGCCCTGGGCCTGCACGTCCCGGGCATACTGGATGATGCCCCCGTCGAGCTGGTACACCTTCTCAAAGCCCTGATGCTTGAACCACGCACTGGCCTTTTCACAGCGAATGCCCCCGGTGCAGTACATGATGATGTGCTTGTCCCGATGCGCCTGCAGCATCTCCGCCACGATGGGGAGCGATTCCCGAAAGGTGTCCACATCCGGGGTGATGGCCCCCTCGAAATGGCCGACCTCGCTCTCGTAGTGGTTGCGCATGTCCACGATGACCGTATCCTCGCGATCCGCCAGCGCATTAAAGGCCTCGGCGCTCAGATGCTGCCCGCCCCGGCTCGGGTCAAAGGTGCTGTCATCCAGGCCGTCGGCCACGATCTTGGGCCGCACCTTCACCTTGAGCTTGACAAAGGAGTGGTCGTCCTGCTCCACGGCGAGGTTGAGGCGTACCCCTTTCAACCAGCCGGTATCATCCAGCCAACCGCCAAAATCGGCCCAGTGCGCCTGCGGCACACTGATCTGGGCATTGATCCCTTCCGTGGCGACATACACCCGCCCCAGGACCCCCATAGCCTCCCAGGCTTGTACGAGTTCGACGCGAAAGGCCTCCGGATCTGGGATCGGATGGTAGCGGTAGAATGACAGCGTTTGACGGGAAAATTCAGCAGACATGGTGTATGTGTATGGTTCCTTGTTCGATGTTCCTGGTTGAGCGTTCTTATGTTCGAGCTTCTGGGTTCTTGATTGAGTGTTCTTGGTTCAGGCTCCAAAGCAATGGCTTACGCTGGAGCCAGGGGAATGAAGCAATTGCCCATTTTGTCTCGCAGGCCCGTAGGCGGGCCGGTCTCGCTTCTCGGTTCTCGCAGGCCCCTCCGGGCCGATCTTATTTGCGTTTTTGATCGAAGTTCGTGATACTTGCCGCAGGAAAATTTTTACTTCCCAAGCATTCCCTCAATGAGAGCTTCTGTAATGGTCCTGGTCGCTGGTATTCTGGTGGCTGGTTTGGCCCTGGGTTCCTGGCAATGGTATCGTGGACAAGCCCGGGCCGCTGCGGCCCTTTCTGTCGCCAAAGATACGGTGGCTCAGGCTGATAATCCAACCATTCTGTATGGGGTACCCGTCGAGGGCCTTCAGGTGGCCCAGGCTGATATTCAGCCAAACGAGAGCCTTTCTGAAATCCTGTCCCGCTACAACATCCCCGCCAGCCTGATCCATCAGGTGGGGCAGTTTCCCCGCGAAGTCTTCGACGTGCGGCGGCTGCAGGCCAAAAAGCCCTACACCGTTATTCATCAGAATGACTCTGCCCATACCGCCCAGGCCTTTGTCTACCAC
>RFHL01000199.1 GCA_003696875.1 Bacteroidota bacterium
CTCGTTTGGCCCGCCAAACTTCCCGGCTTGCCGGGACCATGATCTGCGAAAAAATCTGCGACCGCTTTCCCGTCATTTTCCACTTGACAGAGCACTAGCAAAACACCGACCCATATTGGAAAGGCGAAAGGTTGAGAAACCTTTCGCCTTTCTGGTTTTTGGGTGCGGTGGATGCCCCTTTGCCCACAGAAGGATAGGCCAGATGCGCAGGAAAGGCCCACTTGGGAGACCGCCCCTTGTCGGCTGTTTATCCACAAATCCACAGAAAAGCCTGTTGAAAATCTCCTCTGCCCGGTGGACAGCTCCTGAAGGCAGGGACGTACCTTTGGGGTCACACCTGTACTGTACATGAATACCAACGCCAACTTTAAGGTTGACCCGCGCCTTGCGTCCCTGCTGGGGGAGAACTATCGTTCTACCGAGCTGGCGATCAAGGAATTGATTGATAACGCCTATGATGCCGATGCAGCTCACGTCTGGGTGGAGCTGCCACGGCCCCTCTCCGACGATCCCATCGTCATCCGCGATGACGGCACCGGGATGACCGAGGCCGAGGTCCGTAACGAGTATCTCAAGATTGCCAGCAGCCGGGCCTCCCGCAAGGGCGATCGCACCCGGCTCAAAAACCGCCTGGTCAAAGGGCGCAAGGGCATCGGCAAGTTTGCCGGTCTCATGGTCGCCTCGCTCATGGACCTGCGCACCTACACCCGGGGCCGGGAGACGCAGCTACGCATCTGGCGCGACGAGCTCATCCGGGCCCGGCATGACCTGGAGCAGATCGACCTTCCCCTGACGGCCCGGACGCTGGATACCGATACCTCCGGTACCGAGATTATCCTCAGCGGCATCAACCAGAACTTCACCTTTCCCAACGGCGACCGCCTCAAGCGCCTGCTCGTCCTGGAGTACGGCCGCATGGATGACTTCAAAATCTACGTGGACGGAGAACTGGTTGATATTGAGAACATTCCCGGTGATGCCTTCGAGCAGCATATTCCCTTGGATAACGGGGAGGCCGCCATGCTTCGCTTCACCATTTCCAATGGCAAGCAGACCCTCAAGCAGTCGGGGATCGCTCTGCGGGTAGGGGGCAAGATCGTGGGGAGCCCGCAGTACTTTGGACTGGAGGAAAATGAAGATTTTCCGCCGCGACTGCTGCGGCGGGTGTATGGCGAGGTAGCCGCCGATAGCCTGGAGGCCGATGTGACGGCCGATTGGGGTTCGGTCATCGACAACAGCAAGGTTCTGCATGAGCTCCGGGAGAAAGTGCGGCCCGTGCTGGAAGCGGCTTTTCGGTCGGTCTTTGACCGGGAGATGCACGAGGCCCGCAGCCGCCTCAAGCGGCGCATCAACGGGAACATGGAGCGCCTGCCGGCGCATCGCAAGGTCTATGCCCAGCGTTTCCTGGACAAGGTGCTGCATAAGTTCTATGGCGAAAGCGAGACCCGCATTTTTACCGTGGTATCTCTGCTGCTCGATGCCTTCAATCAGGACGACCACTGGGTGCTCATGCAGCAACTGGGAGGCGCCAATGGAGCCTCCGAAGCCGACCTGACCGAGGTCTTTTCCCGCTTTGGCATGCTGGATGTCGCTTTGATTGCGCAGCAGTCCAGCCAGCGGCTGGCCATTCTCCAGGACCTGGAAAAGCTCATCCTGGATCCCGCCAGCGAGCTGACCCAGATTCGCCGGGTTATGGCCAGCAACCTCTGGTTGCTTGGGCCCGGTTACCCGCTGGTCTCGACCAGCCAGGAGCTGGAGCAGGTGATCGACATGTATACCGGTCATAAGTTCACCAACGGCCACGCCAAGGAAGCGCCAACCCTGCTCCTGCTACAAGATTTCAGCAAGCGCTTCCTGCTGCTGGACTTCAAGACCCCGGATCATATGCTGGACCTGCAGGATCGGCGCCGGGCCAAGGCTTTCCAGGAGGACCTGCAGGTGTATCTGCCCGGTCGCAAGATAGATGTCCTGATCATCGGCGGTGCTCTGGGGGCCAATCTGGTCCACCAGCGGACGCATACCGATCTGCGCTTCCTCTCCTACAAGGGCCTCATCAGCGATGCCCGCGTGCAACTCAACTGGCTGCTCAGCAGCCTGCAAGAGCGGCGGGAGGCTGAGCCTACCGTGTAAGTCACGTAATCCTATTGGTCGCCTCGCCGGGCTTTCTGGTGAGGCGGCTTTTGCGCATAAAAAAACGTCGTCAGACCCGAGGCCAGACGACGTTTCCCATACATACACAACTAACTAAAACCAGATTCTCCTATCTCACAAATATTCTTGTCAGCCAAGGTGATAGCCCGGTAGGAATATCGTGTCAGTAAGAACGCCTGTCTGGTTCGCTTCTCCGAGTCAGTCCAGACGAATCGGGCATGCTCTGCGACGAATTCGGACTTTTTTCTGCCGAGCCGGTTGCCCTGTCCTTTTGCCCGACCGGTTGGCTGGCATCGGAGGTTTGCCGGATTATTCGTAGGTTTGCCGCGCAATAGGCGAGCCATTTGCTTACCTGTTCGAGTCCGCCCTTCGATTATCCCATTTACCTTATTTTATTTCCACTACTATGAGCGGTACCCTCACCCTCACCATCATCAAGCCCGATGCCGTCAGCAAAGGTTACACGGGTAAAATCATCGATCAGATCATCGGTGCAGGCTTTCAGGTGAAAGCCATGAAAATGATTCATATGAATGAGCGCGAGGCCGGTGGCTTCTACGACGTGCACCGTGAGCGCCCCTTCTTCAAGGACCTTGTGGCCTTCATGACCAGCGGCCCCTGTGTGCCGATGGTGCTGGAGCTTCCCGCCGGGAACGCCGTCGAGAGCTTCCGCAAGTTGATTGGGGCTACCAACCCCGCCAACGCCGAGGAAGGCACCATCCGCAAGCAGTTTGCCGAGTCGATCGAGCGCAACGCGATCCATGGCTCCGATTCCGACGAAAACGCCATCCGCGAAGGGCGTTACTTCTTTTCGGACCTGGAGATGTTTTAGCCCCTTTGGTCCTGATCACATCATAATCTTTAGCGGTCGTCTCCGGGAGGAGGCGACCGCTTTGGTATGTGGGATCTGGGTTGGTTCCGGGGGACAATCCTCGTATATTCAAGCTGCTCAAACCCAGAGGCCATGTCCCCTGTCGAGTGGATCGTACTTGAACCCGGTCAATCGCCCCGGCCCCTGCTGCGCTGGCGGGTGAGCCAGGATCTGCGGCTCCATTTGGTGCCCGTTTTGCCCATAGATGTAGACCGGCTGGAGGCAGGGAGTCAGCTGCTATCAGTTCGCTCGCTCTATACCCGCTTCTTTACCGGGATGCAATCCCCCAGCCGCTCCCTGCTGGAGCGTCTGGTCGATACAGATCAGGATCAGCATATTGCCTGGGGCGCCCTGGACCCCAATCGCCCCGACCTGCCGGGCATCGGCATCGGGCATTTGGTGCGTATGGCGGGGGACCCTGGCTCGGCCGAAGTGGCGGTTACCGTCATCGATTCCTATCAGGGGCGCGGCGTTGGGGCCGTTTTGCTTGCCTTGCTCTACGCTTTGGCCTCCCGCAACGACATTGACCAGTTGGTGGGTAGCCTGATGGCGACCAATCAGGCCTTTGTTCCGGCCCTTCGGCTGGTCGGTGCCGAGGTGCGCGACCTCGGCCGTGAGTATAGCTTCAAGCTGCCGGTGTGGCCCACCACCCCGCCCCACTTGCGGGACAACAAGTATGCCCGCCTGTTTTTCTATATGGTCCGCAAGCTGCGTCAGCGGTTGCCGGATTGGCCGCCCCGCCCGCCTGGCGATGAACGCCCCCTTGGTGATTGGGGGCTTTCCTGAGCCAGCACCGATCGTTTTCCCCCGTGCCAGGCTTCTAGTCCCAGCAACAGCACGAGCAGCGCCCCGCTGACCCAGAGGGCATAGCGGCCGGGCCAGTCGCCATGCTGCTGGTAGAAGGTCATGCCCCCATGCAGCGGAACCCGCACATCGGCCGTGGCGATGGTTCCGACCGGGAGGACCTCATGGCGCCGGCCGGCCAGATCCAACCAGAAACTTAGCCCCGAGTTGGCCAGGCGGATGACGGCCCGCCGGGTTTCAATGGCGCGCAGGCTGTGCAGGCTCGCGTGTTGCCGGTAACCATTTCCGCCCAGCCACCAGCCGTCATAGGTAAGAATGGTGAGGAGCTCGGCGCCCTGAGCCACCAGCGACCGGGCATGTTGCCCGTGCAGGGCGTCCAGGCAGATGGCTACTCCCAGGGGGATGCCGCTGGGCAGGCGAAGGACCTGTGGCCGCTCGGCGGCCGCGAAGTCTCCACTGCTTCCTGGCAGGCGCCA